>JAFDVT010000712.1 GCA_018268875.1 Acidobacteriota bacterium | reverse complement strand
GTCAACGCCAGATCGACGTTGCGAGTCTCGCCGCCGGGAAGCGTCACGGTAACCGAACGCTCGTTATAGCCGTTGGCGCGCGCCGTCAGCGTGTAGGTGCCGGGCGGCAGTCCGTTGATCACCGGATCGGTAATCGTACGAGGCTGCGCGTCCGAATCGCGTTTGATGCTCAACCGTGTGTCGCCCAGCGGGGTATTCAGCACGAGCCGGATCGTAGAAATGGCCTGCGCCAGCACCGCGTCGCCAATCGTCACCGTCTCGCCCGGCTTGAAGGACTTCGTGTACGAACGCGTGCTATAGCCGCCCAACTGGAATTCCAGAATCTTGTCGCCCAGGCTCGTAATCGTGCTGGTCAACGTACCGTCGGGACCGACCTTGCCGATCGGCTGCTTGTCGAGCAGCACCGTGGCGTTGGGCGTCGCGCCGGTCACCTTCAACGTCGCCACGCGAGGTAGCGGCTTCAGCGTAAACGCGAGCTTCGATTCTTCACCTTTCTTGATCTCCGCCGTCTGTTCCGCAACCGCTTCGAAACCGTCCTTGGCCGGCTTCACGCGGTACTTGCCCGGAGGCAGTTGCACGCGAAGCTGTCCGCGAACCGTCTTGCGCGGGAACGGACGTCCTTCGAGCGTAATCGCGACATCGTCTTCCTGCCCGGCCACAATCACCAGGAACCCGGCGTTGACGTCCGACTTCAGATACGCCGTCAGCGTCGGAACCTGGCCGAACGAAAGAATCATCTTCTTCGCGTCTTTGCCTTCGCCGACCAGCAGTTCATGCTCGCCGCCCGGCAGATCGGTGATTTCGGTCCCGCCCGCGGTGACATCGCCCTTGGCCTGTCCGTCGAACTGCAGCTTCAGCGGGCTGGTCGAACTGTAAATCCTCGCCCGGTTGCCCGCTCCCGCGACAAGCACCGCCAGGACGTTGCGGCCGGTCGCCGGCGAGTCGAGCGTCGGAGCCTTGCCGGCCGCCGACGTGAAGGTGAACGCCGCATCGCCGCTGGGGCCGCTAATCGTCACCTGATGCTGGCCCGCCGGAACGCGGTCCATCGTAAATTGGCCTTCCTGAATATCGCCCGCCGGCTTGCCGTCGATGGTGACTTTGCCGGCGATGTCCGAAAGAATCCGCAATGCCTGCGCCTGCGCCGTCAGCGGCAGCGACACGGAACTCGCCGAGCCTTCCGTTACCGTGACGCCCGTCATGGCTGGCTCAAATCCATCGAGGAACGCGGTCACCTGGTAATTTCCAGGCGGCAACTGCACCTTGCAGTTCGACGTACACTTTTCCTGCCGTTCCTGATTGCCCACCTGCACCGTCGCGCCCGGGGGCACGGTGGCGATCTCCACCGGGAACACGGTTCCGGTGGCCGCCTTTTTGTCTTTATCGTCGATGTTCCGGTTGCGCGCCCATTGCACGATCAGGAAGAAGGCCACCGCCGCGCAGGCAAGGCCAAGTCCCGCGCCGATCAGCAGCGCGCGCTTGTAGTTCGGTGATCCACCCGGTTTCTTGGGCGGGGGCTGTGTAGCGGAGGTTTGGAACGTCTTCGGTTGATTGCCGGAAGGCATGCGCGCCGAAGGCGTCTGCATGGAAGGGGGCGTCGCAATGGCCGCGGTCGGAATCGCCGATGGGGGAGGCGGCGGCATCGAGCCGGGCATCTGCCCCGACATGTGCAATGACGACGAAGAAGAGGCCATCGGCGGCGGCGGTGGGGCAGCCGGCGTTTGCGAAAAAGGCAAACCCGCCGTCGAACCAATTTGCGCGTCTTTCAGCTTTTGACCGTGCGAAACCAGCCTTTGTTTCAGGTCGCTCGCCACCACCTGAACATCGAAATCGTTGGGGAACTGTTTGGAAATCTGGTCCAGGCGAAAATAAATCGGCTTCAGCGCGGGCAGGTCATGGACCAGGTCCACATCGGCACTGAGTTTATTGAGTTCGTCAATCGCTGATTTTTGATCCACGGTGTTCTCGCTGGCGCGAATCCCCTATCCAAAGATTATATGCGTTCCAGTACTGCTACGCGTTCGATAACCGGCTCCCTAACATATAGCGGAAAAGCAGGTAGCAAACGAACCCTCCTGGTCCGAAAAAAAACGTCAGGCACAGGCAAGGCGCCACCGCCCAGTGCGTAACCTGCCTCCGCCGGGCGTCGCGAACTTCCCAGGAGCCCACAAAGAGGTCGAACGCAAGGTAGTGCAGCCATCCGGCCAGCAGCACCCAGTCGTTGGCAAACAAGGCCTTGACGCTGTAAAGAGAACCAAATCCGCCTTTGGCCTCGTTCCAATGCGACGCGAGCGCCACAACATAGGCTATCGACAGAATTACCGGAAAAAGTATGCCCGCTACAAATGAAGTGTGCTTCCAACGCGGCGCCGCCAGGAGCAGCAGCCATGCCGGAAGCACAGAAAGGTTTGCGATGCCGAAAAGAT
Source organism: Acidobacteriota bacterium (assembly GCA_018268875.1). GTDB lineage: Bacteria > Acidobacteriota > Terriglobia > Bryobacterales > Bryobacteraceae > F-183. The sequence continues at coordinate 1,952 of JAFDVT010000712.1, read as the reverse complement.
CGCCGGGGTCCATTCGCGGACTTTAAATGTCGTTCGGCTTGGGCAGATTCGGGTCCGCCTTGGGTTGCGGAGGCCGCACAAATTCCCACTCGGTGCCCGTGAACCGGATCATGCGAACCTGACCGCGTTCGCCAATGGGACCGATCTGCTTGCCATTCCACTTCACCTGCACGCCGGCCGCGTTGCCGACCTTGATCACCGCGTTGGCACGGCCCGCCAACACGCGCGCTTGCGCCGGTTCCAGAATGCCCTGGTACAGCGTCTTGCCGTCCGACAGAATCATCAGCCAGGTCGGTTCCTGCGCGGAAATCGCCAGCGAAACCGCTTTCTCCGAATCCTGAATGTTCGGCGTCAGGTTCACCACGGTGCCGTTGCCCGTATTCTGCAACTGGATCTGCGGTTCCGTGCCGGCCTGGGCAACCTGCTGCGGCGGCGCTTCCGCCTGCTGTTGCTGCTGCAGGGGCTGCTGTTCGGTCACCGGAGCGACGCCTACCGGAAGCGTCACGCCCGGTGTGGACGCCGTCTCCTGGGGTTGCTCTTGTTGCTGCTGCTGCGCGATCACCGTCGCCGAGGCTCCGGCCGGCCGCTGCATCCACGTGTAGATGAACGATCCGCCCAGCAACATCGCAATCAGGCCTCCGGCTGCGAAAAGAAACCGTAGGTCGCTGTGTTGCGGATTGACCGCGCGCATGATCGGGTCACGCTCGCGGGCTGGAAATTTCGCTTGCCGAAGTTCTTCGATGGACAGCGTTTCATCGCCGACCCGTTCGGTGAACTCCTGTGCGAATTGTTTGGCGTCGACGCCGAGTACCCTGCAATACTGTTTGACGAAAGCCTTATAAAAAAATGGCCCGGGAAGGCGTTCGGGCTGATCTGCCTCTAGCGCTTCCAGATAGAACCGGCTGATCTTCGTCTGCTCGGCAATCTGGGCCAGGTTGAGCTTGCGCGCCTCGCGGGCGCGGCGGAGTTGTTCTCCAACCGTTGGCATAAAAAACGTCCCTCAAATGGCGCGGACTACAGACTGCCCGTACCATGCCGTATGATACAACAACTTTTGGACCAAAAGGTAAAATCCTACCCCCGGATTAGCGTGGTTATTGTCAACTGGAACCGGCGGGATATGTTGGTCGAATGTTTACAATCACTTGCAAATCAAACACTACCCCCGTTTGAGGTGATTGTCGTCGACAATGGTTCGACCGACGGCTCGGTCGAAGCCGCTCGAAAGTGTCTCGAACTCCGTGTATTTGTGATCTGTAACACTGCCAACAAAGGCTTCTGCGAAGCCAACAATCAGGGGTTTGCCGCCGCCACCGGCGACCTGTTCGCGCTCTTGAACAACGACGCGGTCGCCGACCCGCGATGGCTCGAAGAGTTGGCCGAGGCGTTCACGAACGCGTCCGATGTGGGCATGGCCGCCTCCAAAATCCTGGTGTACGACCAGCGCGATAAGATAGATAAAGTCGGGCATCTGATCTATTGGGATGGCCAGAACCGTGGCCGCGGCACCGGCGAGCAGGACCACGGGCAGTACGACAAGGTCGAAGAAGTGCTCTGGCCGGATGGCTGCGCGGCCATGTACCGCCGGGAGATGATCGAGGAGATCGGCGGGTTCGATGAAGAATTTTTTGCGTATGCGGACGACGCGGAACTGGGACTACGAGGCAGGCTCGCCGGTTGGCGGGCCATCTACCGCCCCGGTGCGCGTGTCTTCCATCGTCGTGGAAGTACCCTTGGGGTATACTCGTCAAACCGGATACAACTCATTGAACGCAATCGCATCCTTCTCGTTTTCAAGCATTTCCCCTGGAGTCTGATTTGGCGAAACGGGTGGTTTTATCTGGGAAGAATGCTCGCCGGCGCGACCGCGGCGGCTCGCGGCAAGGGGGAGGCGGGCAAGGTTCCGGGTCTGTTACCCAAACTGCGGCTGCTCCTGGCCCTGCTGACGGGCG
>JAFDVT010000711.1 GCA_018268875.1 Acidobacteriota bacterium | reverse complement strand
GCGGACTTGGTCAACGAAATACCGGGCGTCAGGTTGGCGCGAACCCAGATCACGCCTTCGTCGAGTTGCGGCAGGAATTCCGAACCGAGTCCCGTGGCGGCGGCGAAGGATACCAGCACGATGACCGCGGCGGCGCCGACGGCGATGATCGGCCTCGCGCTGACACGGTTCAACACGCCGGTATACTGGCGCGACAACCAGCGCAACACCGGGTTTTCCCATTCCTTGGCTCCGGACCCGAAGAAGTACGTCGCAAGCACGGGGATGAGCGTCAACGCCAGCAGCATCGAGCCCAGCAGTGCGTAACATACCGTGAAGGCCATCGGCGTAAACAAGCGCCGTTCCACGCGTTCGAGCGTAAACAGCGGAATGTACGCCGCCACGATGATCAACATCGAGAAAAAGATGGGGCGTTCCACCTCAAGCGCAGCGTCGCGCACACATTCGACAACCGTTTTATCTTTGGGCCGGTGCGACAACGCGTGCAGGATGTGTTCCACCATGATCAGCGTGCCGTCGACGATGATGCCGAAGTCCAGCGCGCCAAGGCTCAGCAGGTTCGCGGGGATGCCCGTAAACTGCATGCAGACGAACGCGAACAGCAGGGATAGCGGAATGGTGATGGCCGTCAGGATGGCCGCGCGGACGCTGCCCAGGAACGCGAACAACACCAGGACGACGATGGCAAGGCCTTCAAACAGCGTGTGCGTCACCGTGCCGAGCGTATTGTCGACAAGGTCCGTACGGTCGTAGATCGCTTCGATGTGAACGTCCTGCGAACTCAGCCGTTCGTTGATTTCGCGCACGGCTTCCTTGATCGCCTTCAGCACTTCGGTCGGGTTCTCGCCGCGACGCATCAGAACGATGCCCTGGACGCGGTCCGCGTCCCCATTGAGGCCGAAAATACCGGTGCGGGGCGCCGGTCCGATCTCGACGCGGCCGATGTCGCGAATGTAGAGCGGGACGCCAGCGCGCGCCGTAATGACGACGTTTTCAATGTCCTCTACGCTTTGAATGCGGCCCACGCCACGAATCGCCATGGACTGCTGTTGCGTGTCCAGCAGCGAACCACCGGCGTTCTTGTTGTTGGCGTCCACCGCCGCGGCGATCTGGCTGATGGTCAGCCCGTATTTGGCCAGCGCCTGCGGGTTCACCTGAATCTGGTACTGCTTGATCAACCCGCCGAAGGGCACGACATCGGCTACACCGGGCACCTGCAGGAATCGCGGCTCAATCACCCAGTCTTCGAGTTCGCGGAGTTCCATCGGACCCTGCGTTTTGGACGTCAGCGTGTAACGGTAAAGCTCGCCGATGGGCGTCGAAAGAGGTCCGAGCGAAGGCGTGACGTTATCGGGCAGTGTGACGTCGCGAAGCTTTTCGAGCACCACCTGGCGGGCGAAATAGTCGTTGGTGCCGAAGGCGAAGGTGAGTTCCACCACCGAAAGACCAAAGATGGTTCGCGAGCGCCTGGCAATCACGTTTGGCGTGCTGTTTAAGGCGCGTTCGATGGGGATGGTGACCTGCTGTTCCACCTCTTCGGTGGCGCGGCCGGGGTACTGCGAGATCACCACCACCTGCGTATCGGAGATGTCGGGATACGCCTCGATTTTGAGCTGCTGGAAGGCCCAGACGCCGAGGGCGATCAGGCCAAGCCCCATGATGATCGCGACAAACCGCTGCCGCAAGGCGAGAAGTAAGAGACGGGCAATCATCGCTGGTTAGCTCCGCTTCAGCAACAGCGCGCCGTCGACAACGACGCGTTCACCGGCCCGCAGTCCTTCGAGTACCGGAACCAGTTCGCCCATGCGCTCGCCGAGCGTGACCTCGCGCCGCTGGTACTGTCCGGGTCCGTTTTCGACAAACACCACGCTTTTGCCCTGTATCTGGACCACGGCCGAGGGAGGCACGCAGGGAGCGGGGCGGATCGCGTCGATGTGGCGGATCTGCCCGAACATTTCCGGGCGCAAGCGGCCGGCGCGATTGTCGAGTTCGGCGCGAACCTTGATGGTGCGCGTCTGCGGGTCCACCATGTCGGCGATCTGCGTGACGCGGCCGGGGAAAATCTCGCCGGGGTACGCCGTGAACTCGGTTTCGATGCGTTCGCCGCGCTGCACAAAACGGATGGAGCTTTCGGGAACATCAGCGGTAACCCAGACGGTGCTGAGATCGGCGATGGTCATCAGCGGGCTGTTGGGGTCGTTGCGGAATTCGCCAGGGGCGATGTCCACTTCCAGCACTTTGCCGGCAAACGGGGCCCGAACCACGATCTTCTGTCCGAATTCATCGCGCTTGAGGTCGAGGAAGTCCAGGCGGCGCAACGCCTGCCTCGCCGAAGCTTCCGCTTGCTTCAAGCTGCCCTGGGCCTGCGCCTGCTGATTTTCCGCCTGCAGGAGTTCCTTACGGGCGATGGCCTTGTTGTTGTAGAGGTCGCGCAGACGTTCGAGGTCCGCCTCCGCCTTGGTGAGCGCCGCTTTGGCCTGATTGGTGGCGGCTTCCGCCTGCAGGACGCCCGATACGGCGATGTCCGCTTCGGCGCTTTCGATGATGGCCACGGGCTGGTGTTCGGAAACCGCGTCGCCGAACTTGACCAGCACCTGCACGATGCGCCCGGACACCGGCGGCAGGACGCGCGAGATACGGCTGCTGTTGGCTTCGACCTTGCCGGGCGCCGTTACGACGTGCAAAGGGGCCTGGCGTTCGACGGCTGGCTCAACGCGGTACTGCTGCGGCGCCGGCCTTTGTACAGGTTTATCGGCGGCCCGGTCCGTCTGTTCCGAACCCTTGTGGCAGGCGGACAGAAACAACATGGCGGCCCCCGCGGTGAGATGCAAAATTGTGTTTGGCCTCAACATCAGAAGGACCTCCCTACGGCGTACTGCAGGTTCCAATACGCGTTCAAATAGGCGGCGCGCGCCTGGTTATATCCGGTAAGAATCTGGTTGGCGGAACGCTGTGCATCGAGCACTTCCAGCAGATCCGCCTCGCCACGCTGGTAGCTGTAGGTAATGATCGACCGGATGGAACGGGACCGTTCGAGCACCTCGTTGGTATACAGATTCAACGCCTGGCGTGTGGATTGCACGGTTTCGTACGCACGTTCGACGTCGTTTTCCACCTGGAGAGAAAGAGCATTCACCTGCGATGCCGCCACGCGTTGCGTCGCCGCGGCCTGTGCGATCGCTTCTTTCTGCTTGTTGTACACAAAGAGCGGGAATGTGACACTGCCGCCTACCGCGTAATCCTGGCCGGTACGCTGCATCAACACCGCGCCGTACACGTCACGCTTGCGCTGCGCCTCGGCGAGCCTGGTTCCCACTTCGGCAGCCTGCTGCTGCGAGGAGGCGGCCTTCAGATCGGGACGCTCCTTGCCGGCCATCTCAATGAGTTCCTGCACCGGCGGCAGTTGGACGTTCCGGTCCAGATCGCCCGCCAGGCCGGGGGCCTGCGGTCCCAATCGCGCCTTGGACGAACCCAACAACGCAATCACCTGCTTGGTCGCATTTTCGTAGGCCAGGCGCGCATCGAGCACGGCCTGGAGAAACGGAAGGCGCGCAGCTCGGACACGATCCAGGTCCACTTCGGCGATCTCACCGCCGCGAAGCCGGATCAGCATCAGCCGTTCGGTTTCCGCATACTGCTTGTCGGTTTCTTCAGCGAGTTGCAGATTGGCCTTGGCGAGCAGGGCCGCGGTAAACGCCTGCCGAAGCTGTAGCAGTTGATCGCGAAGCACGTCGACGCTCTGCGCGCGTGTGAAGTCCACAAGGTATTGGGCCTGTTCGCTACGCAATTGGCGTTTATTGCCGCGTTCGAACAACTGGCTGAGTTCGGCCGAATAGGTCGGCATCGCGGCGCCCGCGGTGGTCCGGTAAAAGTTCGGGGCGCCGCCGGCGATGTTCGAATAAAACGGCAACTGTTCGGCCAGCACCTGCAGGTTCGGGTTGGTACGCAAACCGGCTACTCGCCGCGCCGCTTCCGCGACGTCGATCTGCTGGCGGGCTGCGATGACCGGAAGACTGCGGTTGATCAACAGGTCTTCGGCCTGTTCGAGCGTCATAGCCGGGGGCAACTGCTGAGGTGGTGACGAAGGAGGCGTACTGCTTTGGGCGGAAATAGTGGCGGCAAGGGCTGTGCAACAAACGCACATGCGCAGAACCGTCCGATGAATGTTTCTTAGTTTTCGGGCCATATTTGGCATCCGTTTTTTGCCTTCTATCCGCAAGTTAGCGGAGGGGGAGGCAGTACCGAAAGGGAGTGAATCTACCGATACCGCCACCAAATCGTGGGGGTCTACTGATCATCCCCTGGGGGTGGAACCTTCCGGAACGCGCTCCAGCGGACGGCGCGGAAGGCGTAGTAGTAAGGGTTGCCGCGTGTGATGTAGTGCCGTGTTTCGAGCACGATACGGCGAGCGAACAGGCGCGCGACGTTCGGCTTTTTGTGCGTCCAGGCGGGTAGATCGGGCCCGATGCAGCCGTGTAGCTTCACCACGGCCATGCCACCATCCGTAATGCGCAGGGCGTTACCGGATCGGGAGCGCGATTGGAGCGCCGGACGGTCGAGCCATTGCATGCCTTCCATACAATCGGCATCGTTCAGGTCGTTCAGAAGGATATTGCGTTCGCGGTCGATGCGAAGGTCCACGCGGTGGGTCAGACTGAGGCGCCCCCAGTCGAACGCGACGCCGATGTCATGGGTAGCGGCCCCAATCAATAGCCCTTCGCCGTTCGACGAATTGAGATTCCAAATGCGGATGTGATGCCGTTTGGAGAGCGTATTGAAGGACTTCTGATACACCAGATCGGGAAGCCTCCCTTCCCAGGTGAGCGGCGACACCGGCGCGGCT
>JAFDVT010000710.1 GCA_018268875.1 Acidobacteriota bacterium | reverse complement strand
TTCGCATCAATCCGCAATACCCGGACGCGCACTACAACCTCGCGCTGTTGTTTCAGACGCAAGGTCACGGCATGCGCGCCGTGCAGCACTGGCAGGCGTACCTCAAGCTTGATTCGGCGTCCAGTTGGGCGGGCATCGCCCGGCGCGAACTCGACAAGCTCAAGGACGCCGCGGTTATTAAATAAATGTCCTTTGAAAAAGAACTGCACGTCGCTCAGCTAGCGGCTCGCCGTGCGGCTGCGAACGCGCTGCGCATCCAAAGCGGAGCAGGCTTTCACGCCGAAAGCAAAGCCGACCTGTCGCCGGTGACGCAAGCCGACAAGGAAGGCGAAACGATCATCGCCGGCCTGTTGAACGAGGTCTTCCCCGAAGACGGGATTCTGGGTGAAGAAGGTTCAGCGAGCGAATCGAGGTCCGGCCGCAAGTGGATCATCGATCCGATCGACGGCACTCGTGACTTCGTCCGTGGCAATCATTTGTGGTGCGTGTTGATCGGCCTCGAAGGCGAGGATCGCGAAACCAAGGCGGGCGTCGCGTACTTCCCGATCCTGGACCAGATGTGGATCGCCGCGCGAGGCCTGGGAGCCTACCGCAATCACACCCGCATCCATTGTTCGAACAAGACATCGGCATCGGATTCGGTGCTGATGGTCAACATCGGCAACAAGATCGCGCACCGGGCGGATTCCGCGAAATGGGTCGAATTCCTTGGGAAATTCTGGGCCTTCCGCAGCCTCGGCGGCGCGCAGGACGCGATGATGGTGTCCGCCGGCCAAGCCGATCTGTGGATCGAACCAAAGGCCGAACCGTGGGACTTTGCGGCGATTCAGGTGATCTCGGAAGAGGCCGGAGCGACCTACACAACGCTGAAGGGTACGCGTAGCATTTACGACGGATCGGCGGTCGTGTACGCGCCGGGCCTCGAGCCTGAGGTCAGCGCGTTCTTGGCTTCGGTTCGGGTATAAGGTTTGCCTGAAGGCCAGAGCACTAACGTTTTCACCGCATTCCCCATCAAGAATTGGACATGCTATATTGAAGCCAGTGTCCACAGCAGTTCCCACTGGTCAGCGCCTCGGCTACTTGCGTGCGCTCGAAGCGGAATCCATCCATATCTTTCGCGAGGTTGCCTCCGAATTCCAACGCCCGGTGATGTTGTACTCCATCGGCAAGGATTCGGCGGTGATGCTCCGGCTGGCTCAGAAAGCCTTTCATCCGGGACCCATGCCGTTTCCCTTACTGCATGTCGATACCGGGTATAAGTTCCGTGAAATGATCGAGTTCCGCGATCGTTACACCGCCGAACTCGGCCTCCGGCTGATCGTACATCGCAATGAGGAAGCCATCGCCAACGGGGCGCACCCGTCCAAGATCGGCACCCAGCGCTGCTGCGCTCTGTTGAAAACCCAGGCGCTTCTGGACGGTCTTCGGGCCGGCCGGTTTGACGCGGCGTTCGGCGGCGCGCGGCGCGACGAAGAAAAATCCCGCGCCAAAGAACGCATCTACTCGTTCCGCGACTCCCACGGCCAATGGGACCCCCGCAACCAGCGCCCGGAACTGTGGAACATCTATAACTCGCGCATCGAACCCGGCGAGAGCATCCGTGTGTTCCCCCTTTCGAACTGGACCGAAATCGACATCTGGCAATACATCCACCTGGAAAATATCCCGATCGTGCCGCTGTACTTCGCCCAAACCCGCGAGGTGGTGAATCGCGGCGGGTCCATCACGCTGTCCGAAGCCGCGCCCGGCGAACCGACGCAGCCGATGAAGGTTCGCATGCGGTCGTTGGGATGCTCGCCTTGCACCGGCGCGATCCGGTCCGAGGCCGATACGATTCCCAAAATCATCGATGAGCTGCGCGGGTTCCGCCGTAGCGAGCGCGAAAACCGTGTGATCGACCACGACACCGAAGGGTCCATGGAAATCAAGAAGCGCGAGGGGTACTTCTAAGCGATGCTTGCGCCTGCCAATGAATCCGTTGAGCAGTTTATTGCTCTGGAACAAAAGAAAACCCTGCTGCGCATTCTCACTTGCGGTAGCGTGGACGACGGCAAATCGACGCTGATTGGCCGCCTGTTGCACGATTCGCGCAATGTCTACGAAGACCAGTTGCAGTCCATCGCCAAGAGCGGGCTGAACCGGTCCACGGCCGCGGTCGACCTGTCGTTGCTGACGGACGGTCTGCGGGCCGAACGCGAACAGGGCATCACGATCGACGTCGCGTACCGTTACTTTACGACCGCGCGGCGCAAGTTCATTCTGGCGGACACGCCGGGACACGAACAGTTTACGCGCAACATGGCCACCGGCGCCTCGACGGCCGACGTTGCCATCATCCTGATCGACGCTCGACATGGCGTGCTGCCGCAGTCGCGCCGCCATGCCTATATCTGCTCGCTGCTGGGCATCCGCACGGCGGTGGTAGCGATCAACAAGATGGACCTGGTCGGGTTCGACCAGAAGGTGTTCGACGCAATTCGCGCGGAATTCGCGCCGCTGCTCGAAAAGCTGCACTACGTCAACCCGTACTTTTTGGCTGCCAGCGCGCTCGAAGGCGACAACATCGTGGATCGCAGCAAGCGCGTGGACTGGTTCGACGGTCCGTCGCTGCTGGAGTATCTGGAATCCATCGAACCCGCCGATCCGGCGGTGGCGGCGGACTTCCGGTTCAGCGTGCAGCATGTCATCCGCCCGAACCTCGACTTCCGCGGTTACGCGGGCACCGTGGCTTCGGGAACGATTCGCCCCGGCGACGACATCCGCGTGTGGCCCAGCCGCCGGACGTCAAAGATCGCCCGCATTGTGACCTATGACGGCGACCTGGAATCCGCCCAGGCCGGGCAAGCGGTGACGCTGACGCTCGAAGACGAAATCGACATCGCGCGCGGCGAACTGTTTACGAGATCGCACGAAGCGCCGGTGACAGCCAAGCGGTTTTACGCCGACATCGTATGGATGCAGGACCGTCCGTTGCGCCTGGACCGTCCGTGGATTTTGAAGCACACGACGCGGCAAGTGCGTACGCGAGCCGTTCGCATCCGGCATCGCGTGGACATCCACACGTTTGAAGAACAGCCGCATATCCAGCAGTTGGAGTTGAACGAAATCGGCGTGGTGGAGTTCGAAGGCGCGCTGCCTTTGTTCTTCGATCCGTACACGGCCAACCGCGCGACCGGCGCGTTCATCGTTATCGACCCGGAAACCAATGCGACAGCCGGCGCGGGCATGCTACGCGGCGCGGTGGAAGCTGAGTTCCGCCCGGTAAAGCCTGCCGATCGAGTGGCCCGGTACGGGCATCAATCGAAGGTGATCCGGTTGAGCGGACGAGGCGACCTCGCTCGCCGGCTGGAACGGCGCATTTTCGACCGCGGCGGTGTCGCGGCGGTGCTCGATCATGCCAATGTCGAAGTGCTGGAAGCGCTGGCGGAGGCTGGCTGTGTCGCCGTGCTGGTGAACGAACCGAGTTCGACGCCGCTAGCGGTAGGCGATCACGCGGCGATCGATGAGTTGTTGGACGAGATCTTCGGCACACACACCGAAGAAGGCACGACGGGCGAACTAGCGACGGAAGGAGACGGGATATGAG
>JAFDVT010000070.1 GCA_018268875.1 Acidobacteriota bacterium | reverse complement strand
CCCGCTAGCGATGAGGAGATCGTCCCCGTCGCCGCCGTAGAGCTCGTCCTGACCAGTGTTGTGGGACGCGTGCGAGATGATCAGGTCGTTGCCGGAACCGCCGATGAGCTTGTCATGCGATCCAGTGGCAGAGGCGGCGCCGAAGATGATCTCGCCGTCGAGGGCACCGCTGCGGTCGATCGAGATCGTGGATGGAGGCGATCCGTTCGAATCGATAACGCCAGCGATGTCGAGTTGATGTCCGGACTGATAGTCGAAGTAGTGGTCGGCACCCAGTCCGACGGCGCTGCTTTGCGCCGCTCCCGCCGCCGAGGCGAAGTTGGGTGCGCGCAGAGTGTAGCTCAGGGCGGCGGCTATCGCGGTGCCCGTCAAAGACGTCGAAGTGAAAGCGGGCGAATGCATGACGCTGTCGATGAAGCGGCTGGCTGAGCCGCCGGCCGAATAGACGCCGTTCGCGGAAGCGTTCAGCAGCGGGCTGTTGAGATGGATCGTGTCGAGGATGTAGTGGACATATTGTTGTCCGCCGACGGAATAGCCCGGGGCGTGGTATTCCCTGGAGACGCTGCCCGTTCCGTTTGAGGCCGTGAACCTCACGGTGACGTTGTTGTCGACACTCATTTGAGCCGGTCCGAACCCGGAGAAGAACAGGGCGCCGGATGTGCCGGGCGAGCCCGAATAGTCGGACTGATGTCCAATGCGGACGTTGCTTGAGTTCAGCATGCCCATTGCGGCAGGGACGTAGATCAGGTTCTCCGCCGCGACTGCGAGCTCTTCCTCGAGGTCGAAGACTCCCCCTTGAATCTGCCACAGACTTGGGTGGGGGTTGGCCGGGTTCGGACCATCGCCGTGGAAGTCGAAGCGCGCGTGCATCATCTCGTGAAAGAGCGCTCGCTCCATACCGAGCGGCGCGACGGTGCCCGTGCCCCACATGACGTTCTCAGACGCGTTGGGATCGAGGCGGATGTAGATCGAGGCGGGCGCGAGCCCTGCGCTCGCCTTCACGTATTTCGGGTCGCCGGTGACGTGGGATCCTGCGGTGTAGGCGCCCGACTTTCCCGCGACTGACACGTCGGTGAACGAGATCAAGGTGTCTGCCGCCGGGCCTATCGCGGCGGCCAGCGCGGGGCGGTTGAGGATGCTGGTGAGCAGCGATTGGATCTGCCCCTGCTCGCTACCGCTGAGTGAAGTGTCGATCGAGTAGTTCGGCATGTTTTGAACCTGTCAGTGCGAGAAGGGGTCGGCGGCGCCGAAGCATTGGCGATGCGCTGGGTTCGGACCGGACTCCGCCTGGACGTCCGGCACTCCGGCGACATCGAGACTGAAGAATTCGAGGTTTCCGCTCCGGATGTTCATGATGATCTGGCGGGGGTCCTTGGGGCGCAGCGCGCACGACTCGACCGAGCGCGTCATGAGACAACCGCCGAAGGGCGGGGCGCATTCGGAGGCGACCAAGCCGAATTGGGGCGTCTCTTCCCTAGCGGATACATAGGACGCATCGTCGATTCTGGGATCGCACGTCCTGGAATACGCCGCTGACGTCGGGGTACCCAACTGGGCAATCATCAAGCTCGTGTTGGAGAAGCCGATCCTCGGCTGCTCGAACGAGATGAGGATCTGGAAGACGTGTCTTCCCGACCAGGTCGAGGCAGTGGTGTAGCGGACGGTCAACTCGGTCGGCTTGCGCCCGATGGACCGGCTGAACTCGGACAGCCATGGATATCGAGTTGGTATGGTGAAGTGTGTCCCGCCCTTATCGATTGGCGCTGAGCCGATGGCCTTCATCCGTGAGGTCATCGCGTCGGGCGACGGGCCGAAGGCGAAGCCGGGCGGGAGCTTTGAGATGATGTTGGCGCGGGAATACGTCGGTCCGCCCTCCGCCACAGATCCTGCGCACTCGAAGCCATGGCGGCCCTTCGAGAAGGTTTTTGGAACCGGAGCGTAGGACGGCGGCATCTGTGAATAGGTGAAGGCGCCGATGCCGGCGGCAATGAGCAGCACGGTCGCTGCAGCAACGGAGCGCCGGTGCTTGGAAATTGTTTCGAACTTCGAAGTTCCTTGTCTCATCTTTCTTCTCCGGGTCGACGATCGTCGGCCGGATTCAGGGTGGCAATCACCCCCTTCGACGAAATTTTATCCTCTGTTCGTGGTAGGATGATCGGTTCGCTCGATCTCCCCGGCCGCCATGCCGGCGAAGGTTAGGCTGCGGCTGGTCGACGTTCCCTATCCAGGTCCGCTTCTGATGGCCTTGGCAGCGCGATCCGCCCCTGCGCATCGCACCCCTCCACGATCCAGACGTGCGGATTGCCGCCGCGCGCGCGTTCGAGTGCGACGCGCCAGCGCGGCCGGCCCAGGCTCGGGATGCCGAGGTCCTCGCTCGGCTCGGCGGTGACCCGCCAGCGCGTGACGGCTGCCGTCCCGTCTACCGCCTGTTCGGGTTTCGACGAGCGGCGGAACACGAAGGCGGCGACGCCGGACGCCTCGGCGGCGAGCTGGAGCCGCTTAGAGGCGGTGGTGGAATACTTTGCGATCTCGCCGACGACGCCGGCGAGTCCGGCATGCCGCAGGCATTCCTCCATCGCGAGAAGGACGTTCGCGTCGCTGCCGGCCTCGACGTGGATCACGCGGTCGGGATGAAGACCGGCGAGATGGAGGGCGGGAGCGAACAGGTCGCGCCAGCGCAGGCACCACAGCACCGGCCCGTCGATGCGGGCTAAGATGCCGGCGAGGAAGATGGTCGCACTCGCGTCGTCCGCGATGTCCGGGCCGCCGCAAATCTCGTGCAGCGCGCCCATCGTGATCCCGCCGCCGGGAATCCGGCCATCGATCGGGCCGATGCCAAATGGGAGCCTCCAGCGGGTGACGGCCGTCCCCTCAATGCACGCGATGCGAGCACGCAGACCTTCGAGGATGGCAGCAGTTTCCATTTAGACGACAAGACTCAGCAGGTTGATTCGTTCCTTTTTTGTTCTCAATATGCCCAACGTGTCAATCGTCCGCGACCAGATCGAGAGATGTGCCGACTGACGCCCGCGCTAGTGCGCTGCGCCCATCGCGATGTCGCAGCATCGTGCAGTTCGCGCCTTCTTCAAAAAGCGGGCCCGACCCACGAGATTGGGATCATGTCGGAAGGCCGTCCTCAACTGAACCAAGACCCGCGTCTTCGGGCGATGATTATGCCCATCTTCCGCTTCGATCCTAACTCGCCATCGGACCGGCCATTCGGTCTGGGAACGGCATTCCGGATCGATCCGTGGGGAAACTGCGCGACCGCCTTCCACGTAATCGAGGAGATGCTGAAGCTCTACAAAGGCAAGGTTATCTTACGCGATGACGTGCGGTTCGCGGCCCTCGAGATCGAAGGCATCCTCTACGGCGCGCCTCCGGTTCCGAAGGATGCTTGGCGCCCCCTCTCTGGTTTCTATGCCGAGGCGGGCGCTACCCAACCGGCGCTGCTGCACGAGAAGCCCGAGATCAAGAACTTGACGGAGATCGCATGCCTGACCATCGGCCGATCGCACCGCAGGACGCCGATGCCCTATATGCCGGTGGCGCTGACGTCGGAGCCGCCCGGAGTGGGGGACGTCGTCACGGGCTACGGCTTCGCAGGTTTG
>JAFDVT010000709.1 GCA_018268875.1 Acidobacteriota bacterium | reverse complement strand
GTCGACAGCTTCCTTGTAGTTGCCGAGTTCGGCGTTGGCGTCGGCCAGAAAGCCGTACACCGTGATGTCGTCGGGGACCTTGCGATTCAGGGTCAAGGCAAGTTCGCGGGCCTTGGCGAACTCGTGCCGGCCGAGCAATAGCCAGCAGCGAACCTTCAACGTCTCAAAGTTGCCGGGCGACAGTTTCAGGGCTTTTTCGGCCGTTTCTTCGGCTTTTCCGTAATAGGCGTCGTCGGAGATTTCGCGGGCGCGCCGCGCGTACGCCATCGCCAGCGCGTTGTAGTACGGCACGTGGCCGGAATCTTTGGCGATTCCGGCCTCGGCCTTTTGGATGCTGATCTGGGCGGGGCTATCCGTCGCCGTGGTCAGCGTGAAAAGAAGTGCGCAGATCGTAATCATGTCGTCTTCTCCAGATGGTGGTTATTGCACGGGGCACAAGCCGTTGGGCGCGAAGGAAGGACATCCCGGCAAGCCAGGACCGCCATGCGCGCTGTTGCGTCCACTGTAGGCCGGCGCGAGGAACGGGAACGTGGCCGTGGGCTGTACCGCGGGCATGTTCACGCCGTCGCCGATCTTGGTGGCGTACAGGCTGGGGTTCACCAAGATGCCCGCCACCACGCGAGCCGCGATGTCCACCACGTCGTCGTTCAAACGGCGTCCATTGGGGAAGCCGCCGAGGTCACCGGCGATGGCTCCGAGGCGATGGGGGTTCGCGGTTGGCGGGATGCCGACGTTGATGCGCAGGAGGTCCGCCACAGGGCCGTAGTCCGACGCGCTGCAACCCGGACAGATGGGCGCGCGGTACTGCACGAGCGGCAAGAGATCAGTTCGCGGCGCGTTCGGAACCGGCACGCCGATCGACTTGAAGATACCGGCCAGCAGCGGGTCCAGAACAAAGGCCGCGAACTGCGAATCGTTCTTGGGATCGTCGGTGCTGAACTTGTCCTTGGAGCCCGTGCCGATGATGAGTTCGTTGATGAGCGGGTTGCCCATGCGCTGCACCTGCGTCCATGCGCCGGTCGTGTCGGGATTCGGTAGCACGGTGATGGTCTGGCGCGAAGTGGTCGCGTAGGTGCCCAAAACCGCTTCTTTTTCAGTAGCGGCGTGCATGGCTTTGTCGCTGGTCAACATCGCGATGGGGACTTCCAGCACGATGGTGTTGACGTTGAAGCCGGCGAGCGTATTGGGCGCGTAGTTGCGGCTGGGGTCGGCGTCGATGGCGTCGCTCAGCACGCCTCCTCCGGCGGCCTGGCGGAAGTTCAGGGAGTCGAACGCGGCGCCGAGGTCAATAAAGAAGGGGTCGGCAACGGTGCCGGCGAACGAGTAGATTCCGCCGCCGAGCGAATACACGCCTTGCGAACGCAGCGCCTCATAGGACGGCATGGTACGCGGGCCGACGTTGGTGGGAACCGCGTACAGGGAACGTCCACGGCCGAGTTCGCGCGAGGTGGTGCCGGTCTTCATGGTGATGGTGTAGGTCTGGCGAAGGTTGAGGCCTTCGGAACCGGCGCCGTCGAGCGCGGTGATGGGCGGGATGCCGGCGATGCCGCCAACCAGGCCCGTAAACACGCCGGGCGCGCGAATTTCTGTTTGGAACCGGAACTGGAACGTGATGTCTTCGACGCCGTCACGGTTGTTGTCTACCTTCATTTCATACAGCACGCCGGGGTCGAATGGAAAGTAGTTGGGGCCGTTGGAAGGCTCCAAAAACGGATCGACGTTCAGCACCATCACGACGTTGTCGGGCCGTTGCGGACTTCGAAAAACATACCAATCGGTGATGTCGGCCTTTTGATCGAGGGCCGTGATTGGCGCTTCGCGATGGCTGGACGCGACAACCGGAGGTGGAATCAACATCGCCGCGGACGCGACGAGAGTGAGGGCGGCGCGAAGTCGCGGCGACCTGCGAATGAGGCGCATTGGGTGTACTCCTTTCCTGGTTCGTACGGAGGTGGGATGGCGGCCGGTTTTGGCAGGAGTTAATTTTTTTGGGGTTTTGTGCCGCGTGCTACAAACGTTTTATTCAATCTGATGATGGACAATGCTGAACTGCGCGCTGCCGCGGCGCGCGTCAAAGTTTTATTGATGGACGTGGACGGCGTCCTGACCGATGGACGTCTGTACAATATCCCGCTTGCTGACGGTACCGTCGCCGAAACCAAGGGGTTTGATTCGCAGGATGGAATCGGGCTGCAATGGCTGAACTGGTACGGCGTAAAGACCGGCGTGATCAGCGGGCGTGTGTCGCCGGCTACGGTGGAACGGGCGCGCCAGTGCAAGATGACCTACGTCTATCAGGGTCACATCGAAAAGATTCCGATCCTCGAAGAGATCATGAAGGATGCCGGCGTGACTCGCGACGATGTTGCGTATGTCGGCGATGACTTGACGGATATTGTTTGTATGCGCCGCGTGGGATTCGCGGTGGCCACTGCCAATGCTCGCCGCGAAGTGAAGGCCGCTGCCCATTATGTGACGGAGGTCGTGGGAGGCAACGGCGCCATTCGCGAGGTTGTGGAACTCATGCTCAAGGCCAAAGGTTTGTGGCCTGAAATCCAGAAAAAGTACGAAATACATGAATAAAAGCGGCATTCTGGTTCGCGCCACTTCGGGGCTCGGTGTGCTGCATAAGTTGACGGGAATCATTGCGCAGCACCAGGGCAATATCACGCTGGTAGAAATCATCGAAGAATCCGGCGTCGAGACGCGTGTGTACTTTGAAGTGGACCTGCCCGGTTCCAGCGCCGATCTCATCGGCGAACTTCGGAGTCCGGACATTGTGCGGGATGTTCAGCAAGTGAACACGATGCAGAAAGTCTACGGCAAGCGCATCATTATCATGGGTGGCGGGGCGCAGGTCGGGCAAGTGGCCATCGGCGCGATCTCGGAAGCCGACCGTCACAACATTCGCGGCGAACACATATCGGTAGACACGATTCCGTTGGTCGGCGAACAGCAACTGGCGGAAGCGGTACGCGCGGTGGCAAGGCTACCTCGCGCCAAGGCGCTGGTGCTGGCCGGGTCCATCATGGGCGGGGAAATTGAGGCCGCCGTGCGCGAGGTTCGCGCGCAGGGTTTGCTTGTGGTGTCGCTGAACATGGCGGGTTCGGTGCCCGAAGCGGCGGACCTTGTCGTGACCGACCCGGTGCAGGCGGGCGTGATGACCGTCATGGCGGTGGCGGAAACGGCCAAGTTCAACGTGAACCGGCTAAAAGTTCGCGTCTTCTAGTTCTGGTAGGGAACTTTTGTAATTCCCTTTCCGGTAAACGCCGGGAAGAAAACGCCCATTCGTTCCAGATTTCGGTGTTTTGTAAGGATTTCCGTCGTGGCCCGTCGATTGCAACCAAGTGTGCGGGGACGACATATGACGCAAACACATTACAGCCAAGCGTATCAGGAAGGCTTTGCACTCACCGTACGACTTTTGATTTCCCGTGGCGTTCCGCACGATTCGGCGGAGGAAACGGCACAGGCGGCGTGGACCCGCGGCTGGGAGCGTGTACACCAGTTGCGAAACGAAGACCGCATCACCACTTGGGTGAATACCATTGCTTTAAATTTGTACCGTCGCGCCGCCCGGACTTTGAGCCGGCAGCAGCCACTTTTTGAATTTTCCGCAGCCTCGAGTTTGGATACGAATCCGATGGATTTGGCGCGCGTGCTGAGTTCCTGCGAGCCGCAGGACCGGCGCCTGCTGGGGTATCAACTGCAGGGGCTTTCGGTTCGCGAAATTGCCGGCCGGGTCGGTGGTTCCGAACTCGCGGTTCGGCTTCGCATGATGCGCGCCCGTCGCGCCGCGCGCCG
Source organism: Acidobacteriota bacterium (assembly GCA_018268875.1). Taxonomy (GTDB): domain Bacteria; phylum Acidobacteriota; class Terriglobia; order Bryobacterales; family Bryobacteraceae; genus F-183. Next base: position 3,893 of record JAFDVT010000709.1, on the reverse strand, counting down.
TAACAGCCGCAAACATCTGGCCGAAGCGGCCTAGCGCCAAGAACGATTTCATTACCCCTCCCATCTGCGGGAGTTTCTTCTCTCTCCTTGGAGTTGCTTGATTGATGAACAAAGCCCTGGGACGGATTTCCCTTACATCCCGTCCCAGGGATTTTTTTGGTTTCTACTTCACGGTCAATTGGAACGACGATAGCGTCGTGCCCTGCGCCTGATCGAAGCGCGCCGAGGCTTTGTTGAGTTCCAACTGCGCTACCACGGCGCGACGCCGGGCATCGAGGTATTCGTTCTGCCGCGTGAGCACCAGGAAGTTGGTGGACTCACCGGTTTGGAACAAGCGTGTTTCGCTTTCCAGCTTTTCACGCGCCGCGGTCTCGCTCGCGGTTGCCGCCGCGATGCGTTGCCGCGCGGTCTGCATCGCTTGAACGGAATTGCGAACCTGCGCCTCAATCATCTGTTCCCAACGCGTTTGTTCCAGCTTCAACCGCCGCGCCTGGATCTCCGCCGTCGCTTCCTGCGCCTTCGCCGTGCGATTGCGGAAGGTGACGTCGATGTTCAAGCCGACCTGCATCGACTGATAGTTGCCGCCGAACAAATTGCTGAGCGCCGAGCCGTATCCGCCCTGCAGATTGCCGGGCACGGTGCCGAACCCGCCGCTGCCGGGTAATGGACCCAAGCCGGCCAGGGTCGACAGTTCGTTCAACCGGTTCACCTGCGCGACCGTCGACGCGCTGAACGGATTCGGAGCGGTGTTCAACGTCCCGGCAAGACCCGCGTTGATGTAGTTCGCGACGAGGTCCACACGAGGCTTGGACAGCTCGCGCGCCAACTGCTTGTCGTAGTCGTTGGATTCCATGCGCAAGCCCAGTTGCTTCAGTTCGGGGCGACGCGCCACCGCCTGATCGACCGCCAGACGGATGTCGGTTACCTCGGGGGCTGCGCCGCTCTTCAAGTCCGTGGGAACGAGCTGGTCACCCCAGATGGACGCCGTGCGGTTTGGCGCGAGCAGCGTCTTCAGGTTGTTTTCCACCTCGTTGAGGATGCCGTTGCTTGTGTAGAACAGGTCCTTGCGGCGTTCGAGTTCGGCGCGCGAGGCGGAGAGCTCCACTGGCGCGAGCGTCCCGGAGTCGATCATGCGCTGGTTGCGATCGAACTGTTCCTGCGCCAGTTGCACGGCTTGCTGCGTGACGTTGACGTCCTGCCGCGCGGCCACCAGATCCCAGTACGCCTGTTCCACGCGCGTGACGATGTCGATCGCGCGAATCTGAAAGTCCGTCTCGGAAATGTTCAGGGACTTGCGGCGGATGCGGATCTCGTTGCGCTGCGGGTCCAGCTTGCGGCCTCGCAACAACGGTTGCGTGTAACTCAGCGTGAGGCGGCTTGTGTAGTACGGCGTGAGGCTGACGAACGGATTGTTCGTTGCCTGGCGCGAGTTGTCGAACGCGCCGGCCGCGCTGCCGCCGCCCCAAGGCGTACGGCCCTGGAACAGAAAGTTCTGTTGGTGGATGCGATCGGCCAGCACACCGTTGACGCCCTGGAGCGGGGAAGGCGTGGGCTGATTCTGCCGGTTGTACAGCGGGTTCCAGCGGAACACGGGGTCGAAGGCGCCGAACGCCGCGCGAATCTGTTCGCTGGCGATTTGCTGGTTGGTTCGTTCGATTTCGATTTCCAGGTTGTTCCGCAGCGCCATTTCCACGGCTTCTTTCAAGGTGAGCCGTGTTTCGGTGATGCCGACACCGACGCGTGCCGGAACGGGTTCCTGGGCGTACGCTTGATGTTCGGACATCAGCAAGGCTGCGATCAACAGCATCGACAACGGGGCCGCGGCGGCGGGTTGCTTGCTGCTGCGCCAGCGGAACAGGCGTCCGAACTTGCCCCACAGCGGCGAGTGCGCGATGTCGTCAAAGAACGAGTACGCGACGGGAGTTACCAGGAGCGACAAGAGCAGGCATAGCGTTTGTCCGCCGATGACCGCAATGGCCACGGTGCGGCGCGCGCCGGCGCCGGCCCCGGTTCCAAGAGCGAGCGGAATCATGCCGGCAACGAGCGCGGCGGTGGTCATGAGGATGGGACGCAAACGGTCCTGGCAACCCTTGAGGATCGCTTCGTACCGCGCGTAACCCTTGGCCCGAAGCTGCTTGATGTGGTCAATCTGCAGAATCGAGTTTTTCTTGACGATGCCGAACAGCACGAGGATGCCGAGGCTCGAATAGATGATCGAGAAGTTTTCGCCCATCAGCAGGAGGCTGAGCACCGCGAAGGGCACCGAGAGCGGGAGGCTGAGCAGGATGGTCACCGGGTCGATGAAGCTTTCAAACTGCGCCGCGAGGATCATGTACATGAAGATCAGCGACAGGATCAGGGCGATGACGAAGCTTTGCGCCGCGCGGCCCAATTCCTTGCTTCGGCCCAAGAGACCGGTGGAATATTCATACGGCAAGTTCATGTCCTTTACCGTTTGATTGATGGTGTTGATGGCTTCCGACAGCGAACCGCCGGGTCCAATGTTGCCCTGGATCAGGATCTGGCGCTGCCGGTTGAACCGTTCGATCTTGGTCGGGCCGGTGGCCGGAGCGAGGGTCGCCAGGTTCGACACCGGGACGTTGCCGAGCGAGGTGGATGGCACGTACAGGCGGCTCAACGCGGACGGCGAATTGCGGAAGGCCTTGTCCACGCGAAGCATGACGTCGTAACGGTCTTCGCCTTCGCGATAGGTGGTGGCCTGTTCGTCGCCACCAACGAGAGTTCGCATGGCGGAGGCGATGGAGGCGACGCTGACGTTCAGGTCCGCGGCCTTGTCGCGATTGATGTTGACGCGAAGTTCGGGCTTGCCGGCTTCGTACGAGCTTTCGAGATCGACCACGCCGGGCACCGCGCGAACCTTCGCCATCACCTTTTCGGTAATGTCGGCAAGCTTGTTCAGGTCGGGACCCTGGATGGCGAACACCAGTTCGCGGTCGGAGCCGCCGCCGCTGATGGCCGCGGGGTACTGCACGCCGAGCGTGACGTCGTGATACTTGGTGAGCATCTTGCGCGCCATGCCCATGATTTCTTCCTGCGTTTCCTTGCGCTGCGAAGGATGCACGAGTTCGACGAGGACGCTGCCGCGGTCCACCTGGCGCTGGAAATCCGCGCCGATGGCCGTCAGAACGTGCAGTACGCCGGGGAGCTTTTTGACGTCCTGTTCGATCTGCTGGATCACCTGGTTCGTACCTTCGAGGGACGAGCCCGGCGGCGTGCGAACGGTGATTTCAAACTCGCTCTGGTCCGAGTTTGGGATGAAGCTCTTGCCGATCATCATGAACAGCGGAACGGTCGAGACGACCACCAGAAGCGAGATCAGGCCGATGACCCAGCGGTGGCGCATCGACCATTCGAGCATCGCCAAATACGGCTTGTCGAACATCTTGAAGATGATGCTGTCTTTCGTGTCGGCCTGTTGGTGGTCGACTTTGAGGAAGCGCGAGGACAGCATGGGCGTCAACGTAAAGCTGACCAGCAGCGACACCATGATGGCGAACGCGGCGGTGAACCCGAAGCTGCTCATGAAGCGTCCCACGATGCCCGACATCAGGGCCACGGGGATGAAGATGATGGCGAGCGAAAGCGTGGTGGCGAGCACCGCGAGGCCGATTTCACGCGTGCCTTCGATGGCCGCCTGCATCGCGCCGATCTTTTTTTCCTCGGCGACCTTGAAGATGTTTTCGAGCACCACGATGGCGTCGTCGATTACGATGCCCACCATCAGAACCAGTGCCAGCATTGTGATTTCGTTGAGCGTGTACCCCATCGCGTAGATCAACGTGAAGGTCGAAATGATCGATGCGGGAATGGCGAGCGCGGAAATGATGGTGGCGCTCCAGTTGCGGATGAACACGAATACGATGAGCGCGGCG
>JAFDVT010000708.1 GCA_018268875.1 Acidobacteriota bacterium | reverse complement strand
GCCATCGCGAGCAAACGTGTATTCGGCGACATTGGCAAAGGTCTTGTCGGACGCCTCGCCAGCGGCGAGATTGCGAAGGATCAGGTCTTCGGACTTCTCCGTACCTTCCTTCTGCATGGCGATCCGAGCGCCGCCTTTGCTGGGGATCTGAAAGTTTTTGATGTTCGCGACGCGCGTCACCGAGCCATCCGAAAGCTTGACGATCGCAACGGCGCCCTTGCCCTTGTTCTTCGCCTCCGCCTTGGTGGGAAACGTGTTGGTGACGACGTATTGCCCGTCGCTCGTGAAGCGAATCGTCAGGTTGCGGCGAGGCGGTTCCTCATCCGGATTCGCCTCCGGATTAGGCAGCGGAGGCGGAGGCAGCGCGCCCGCCGGAACCTTGTATTCTTTGCCCGTGGCGATCTCGCGAACGATCATGTCGCCATCGCCGTCCTGCGGCATGAAGCCGTAAGCGAGCCATTTTCCATCGCGCGACAGAACCTGGCTCGAGATGTTGCGCCAGCCGTCGTAATCGTTGTGGGAGATGGGCCGCTTCGTGGAGGCCGCTTGCGCAAACGTGGCGATCTCCGCAACAAGAAAGAGCGCGAGAAAGCCGCCGCGGAAGCAGATTGTGGGCATTTGCCAATTATAAAATGGCGGATGTGTCCGCCCACTTTTCGCGAATTTGTTTGTTCTGCGGGTCCAGTTCCGGCCTCGATCCCGCCTATTCACGCGCCATCATCGAACTGACCGAAGCGATGGCCGCGGACGGAATCGGACTCGTCTACGGCGGCGCGCACGTCGGCTTGATGGGGCTTGCCGCCGACACGATCCTCGCCGCGGGAGGCCGTGCCTACGGCGTCATTCCGCAAAGCATGGTGGATCGCGAAATCGCGCACACCGGCCTGACAGAGCTGCACATTGTCACCACCATGCATCAGCGCAAGGCCCTGATGGCGGACCTTTCGGACGCGTTCATCGCCGCGCCGGGCGCATTCGGAACGCTCGACGAGTTGTGCGAGATCCTCACCTGGGCGCAGTTGGAAATCCACACGAAGCCGATCGGCTTGTTGAACACCAACGGCTACTGGAACCCGTTTCTCGCAATGCTCGATCACGCGGTGGAAGCCGGATTCTTAAAGGCGAAGAACCGCGCTCTGGTGCTGGTGGACGACGAGCCGCGCGGCCTGCTGCGACAGTTGTCGCGGAGATGAGAGGATAACGGAATATGGCAGCGCGCGAAGGCTTTCACACAATCACGCCGTACCTGATGTTCGACGACGGCAACGCGGCACTGGCGTTCTATCAGCAGGCGTTTGCCGCCGTGGAGATCCAAGCGCATCGCGACGGCACGGGACGCCTGCGGCATGGCGAGATCCGCATCGGTGATTCGCCGGTCATGGTGAGCAGCGTCGTGCCGGAATACCCGGAGTTGAAGTCCGCCACCTCGTACGGCGGCTCTCCCATGTCGCTGTTCCTGTACGTGGACGACGCCGACGCGTGGTTCGATCGCGCCGTGGCGAATGGATGCAAAGTCGCGATGGCCATGGCGGACCAGCCCTATGGCCGCACGGGCGGCGTAACGGATCCGTTCGGCTACACGTGGTGGGTCACAACGCATCCCGCGTAAGCGCAAAGCGATACAGTAGGGGGCATGTTTTTGTGGCTCGCGCTCGTGGCCGCACTGGGACAGCCTTCGCTCGATTGGCCGCAGTTCCGTGGTCCGAACGGAACAGGCGTCGGGCCCGCCGTGGACATCCCCGTGGAATTCGGGCCGGACAAAGGCGCCTTGTGGGTGGCCGACGTACCGCCCGCGCACTCTTCGCCGATCATCGCCGGCAACCGCATCTTTCTGACAGCCGTTGAGGGCGGTACGCGGAAGCAACTCGCTCCTGGACGCGTTGTGGACCCGGGCGGCAGGCTCGTCACGCTGTGCCTCGATCGCAAAACCGGCAAGCCGTTGTGGCGCCGTGAAGTGCCGCGCCCCCGCATGGAAATGTACCAGCCGGCGAACTCGCCCGCCTCGCCCAGTCCGGTCACCGACGGCAAAACCGTGTACGTCTTCTTCGGCGATTTCGGAATCCTTGCCTATGACGCAGCAACCGGCAAAGAGCGATGGAAACTGCCGCTGGGCCCGTTCAACAATCCCAACGGGCACGGCTCATCGCCGGTGTTGGTGGGCGGGTTGGTTGTGCTGCTGTGCGACCAGGACGATCATTCTTTTTTGATCGCGGCGGATGCAGCCACGGGCAAGGTGAAGTGGAAGGTAGACCGGCCGGAATCCACAAGATCGTACGCGACGCCCGCGGTATTCGGCGTTGGCAAAGACGCCGAATTGATCGTGCCGGGCGCGTTTACGCTCATTTCGTATCGCGCGCAGACCGGTGAAAAATTATGGTGGGTAAACGGTTTGTCCTGGCAACCGAAGTCGTCTCCGGTGATCGATGGACAGATGATTTACGCGCATTGGTGGGAGGCTGGCGGGGAAAATGAAGCCGCCACGGTGACCGATGCGTTCGAAGACGTCGTGAAGGCTCGCGACGCGGACAGCGATGGAAAGTTGAGTGCGTCGGAACTCGACGAACGCATGCGCCGCGGCTTCGGCGACATGGATTTGAATCACGACGGCGCGGTAGATGCGCGCGAATGGGACTTCTACCGTGCGCGGCGAGCCTCGCGCAACGCCTTGTTGGCGATCCGGCATGGCGAACGCGGGGACCTCACGGCGTCCAAGTCGATTGTGTGGCGCATGCAAAAGTTCCTGCCCAACGTTCCATCCCCGCTGCTGTACGACGGCGTAATTTATCTGATCAAGGATGGCGGCATTCTTTCGGCCGTCGATTCGAAGACCGGCGAGGTTCTGAAGCAAGGCCGTTTGACCGGCGCGTTGGACACCTACTACGCGTCGCCGATAGCCGCCGGGGGACGGATCTATTTTCTGAGTCAAACTGGAAAGTTGAGCGTGGTGAAGGCGGGTGGCCGCGATTGGGAACTGCTTCGCGTAAACGATTTTGGCGAAGACACGTGTTCCACTCCGGCGCTGGCTGGCGGACGTTTATACGTGCGGACGCATAGCAAGCTGTACGCGTTCTAACTTCCAAGATGAGTTCTTTTCGAGACACGATTGTGGCGATTTCGACGCCACCAGGCCGCGGCGGTATCGGTGTCGTGCGCCTTTCCGGACCCGATGCCAAGGTGATTGCGACCTCCATT
>JAFDVT010000707.1 GCA_018268875.1 Acidobacteriota bacterium | reverse complement strand
TCGGCCGGGGAGGCCTCCTGCTCGGACACAAGGTGATCCAGTCCAAACACGAGCAGGGTGTCGGTATCGGCCAGAATCCGCTCGTCGATCGGCAGTTTGTAGCCCGCCTGGTCGATCCGCTGGAAGACGGCCACCGGATGGCCCGTGGCTTCTCCGACCAGCTTCTGGAAACTCAGTGTCGAGCGGTGGAAGAGTTCCAGCGTTCCCGCAATGCCCTGCAGGAAGTTTGCCGCGGACCATTCTTCGGTTTCATACGCCGGCCAAAGCACAGTGCGGACTTCGGTCATCGTGGAGAAGCGGTTGTTCAGCTCGGCGGGGCTGCGTTGCGACTCCCACGGATAGCTCCAGGTCCAATAGATGCTGAGGCGGCGCTTCCCGGCGGTGAACTTGCGGGGAACGTGGTTCTGATTGTAAGTACGTGCCGGATTCATAGAGAGTGCTCCTGTTTTAGTCGTTCATTCCGATTCTGAGTGGTTTCCAAGCGTCGCCAGGTAGTGGAGCGCCTTGATGCCTGGAAGAAAGAAATACGCGCCTCCGCGCACCGTGGTGAATGCGGGCAAGCCGGTGATTTTCTTGCGAATTGGCCGTTTCGGGATCTTGAATTCGAGCGTGCCGTCCTGCGCGCCGACGATCGGGTCGCGCTCGTTGCCGAGTTCATGAAAATTCTTGTCGTTGATCCACACGTTTTGCGCGAACTCGAATTGGCGGATCAGGCTTCCGCACACCAGAAACGCGGCAATCCCGCGCTCGACGCCGTCTTCGGGCGTCCCCTCCGGTAGCGGTGGACCATAGGTGGCGCCGCGCCGGATCATGCGGCGGCGATTCATACTGGGGGCCGTATCGCGCGGGTTCATCCGGCGAATATGGGCGCCGAGCGGAATCGCATAGCCCTTCGGATCCATTTCCTTGTAGTTGAAATCGTTGTTGCGTTGCGGGTCGGCGCCGAGGGCGGGATCGTCTTTCTCGGGCGCCAGGATGAGCGGCGCGCCGCTCCGCCAACGGCCCATCAGCTTGGCGGCGATCAGTTCCTGCTCATCGGGAGTGTCGCCGTTCTGCCGGAGGAAATCGCGGAACTTTCCGACATGTTCCTCCAACCGGCGATAGGCGATGTAGCTTCCGTTGCGGGACAGGATTTCCGGCTGCGGCAGCACGGGTTCCTGACCGCTTTCGTCCTGGTAACCCAGGATGAACTCGCCCGCCTTGAGTGGACCACCGCTTCCCGGCGTCGGTTCCTCGCCCGTGCCCTCGATGACGGGTTGCGAGAGGCGGTCCCGATAGCCGAAGTGATCGTGCGCGTGGTCGAATGGGGGCGTTGCCTCCATATCGAGCGACGAAAGCACCACGACGCCTTCGCATTGGGCGACAAGCGCTTCGTGCTCCTGCCGGCAGCGCTCCCGTTCCGCGACATCGCCCGCGAACAGGATGGCAATGGCGTGAAGATCGGGGCTGGCAAGCCCTCCCACCCAGTGCTCGGGGGCGTTGGCGCCAATGTCTCCGAGGACTTCCGCGCGGGCGGCCATGCCCTGCTTGAACTCCTCGGGGAACGTTGCCAAAGACGCTTCGTCTACACCAAGCGCTCGTAGTCCGTTCCAAGTGAACGCCAAGGTCACCCAGCGCCGGTCGCTGGACGGAGCGGCGCGCATTTGCGCCGCCGAGGATACGGTTCCCGAAAGTGCGGATAGCCAGGCGCGGGCGCCCTTCGCGTCCCGGAACGAAAGAAATTCGTACCGTGCCGCGAGGGCTTTTGCCCGCTCGATCACGAAATGCTGAATGTCGTCTATCTCAAGCATGCTATTGCATCTGATCGAGCATCTCGCCGAAAGCGGCCTTCAAGCGCAGCGCCTTCTTGATTTCGTCGGAGGACGCGTAGGGGTACTCGCCGTATTCGAGGAAGCTCGGGCGATGATGGTCGCGAACGAACTTCACAAATGCCGGAGCGTTGGTCTTCCAGTCGGCCGGAAACCCTTCCAGGTTCTCGAACACCGTGTTCAGGCCGGATGCCGTAAAGATACCGATCGCGTCTTCGGTGTACTTGTCGAAATCGGTGTCGAAGATCCCCATGTACTGGAAGTAGGTCTCACCGTTGATCTCGAACAGGTTCCAGCGCAAGTAGTGCAGCTTGAGCACGGCCAGAAGATCCGGCTTCTGCGCCACTCCCTTTTCGATGTTCCGCGCGTACTCGTAGAAGACCGGTTCCCGTCCAGGAATGATCTTGGCGATGATCGAAAAGCCATAGCAGGCCGGCGACTTCGGGAAGATGGGGCCGTAACGCCCTTGCTCGGCATCCGCGAGACTCTCCTTCGTTATCGCCTTCGCGCTGGGTTTCGACCAATCTTCGCTGTTCGCGTTATTCGGCATGATCCTCTTCGTTCCTTCCTTCGTGTCAAAAAAAAAGTGCAGCAGCGAACCGATCCGGGATTCCTTCAGCCGGATCCAAAGTTACGGCTGGCACTGTCCAAGCCAAGCGTCGTATTGCTGCTGGCGATTATACCGTCTATTACGCCCAAACTGTTCGCTAAAAATCAGTGGCAGCTGCGATTGCGGCCCGCTATCGGGACGCGCCCGTCTCTTTGCGTTGGAGGAAATAGCGCGCGAGGCGGTAAGCGGGTCCACGGGCAAGCGCATAGGGCAGAATCGCCAGGCAGCCCGCCGTGAAGAGCAGCTCAAGAATGTAGATCGTATGATGCGTGATCAGTTGATAGATCGCGTCCAGCAGAACGCTCATGAGGAAGACGTTGCGCACGTGCTTCCAACTGGTTTGCAGCGCTTCGGCGCGGCGGTCCGGGTGCCAGATGACGGACGTCAGGAATGGCCACCGCCCTTCCTTGGCGTCGTTGATGCCGGCGCGAATGGCCAGCAGAATGGCCATCGCCGGCTGCAGATAGAATCGCAGGCTTAAGCTTCCCCCGGGACGTGCGAGGAAGTCGTTCCAGCCGCGTGCAATCATGTCGAGGATAGTGTCCATGCGTTCGCAGTATGATACCAACGTTTGCACGAACGCGAACGGTCACGCTGTTAGAGAAATTGCTACGGATGAGTAATACGACCAGCAAACGACGCGCTGCCTGCCTTACGATGCAGTGCCGCGACTGCAGCTCAGGATTCGGCCATCAACTTCCAGGCCGCCTCATCCTTGCCCAGGCTGACCAACTTCCCTCGGCGTACGAGCGGCAGCTTCAGTAGCTTCGGCTCCCGCTCGATCCGCGCGAACAGTTCGTCCTCGCTCACCCGCAGGTACTTCAGCCCCGCATCCACATAGGACTTCCCTTCGGTATCGAGCAGCGCCGCCAGATTCCCGAACTTGTCCGTAAAGCGCCGGATTTCACCCGGCGCCATCGGTTTCTGCTTCAGATCGATCATCTGCAGCTGGATGCTGCGTTCCTTGAAGAAACGCTCGGCGGCCCTGGTCTCTTGCGAGTTCTTGACCCCGAATATCTGGACAATCACAGGAACTAAGCCGAGTAGGCGACAGCCTTCTGCTTCGAAGTACCGAGGCCTTCGATGCCCAGTTCCACCACGTCGCCGGCCTTCAGGAAGATCGGCGGATTGAAGCCCAGGCCCACTCCGGGGGGCGTACCCGTCGAGATCACGTCACCGGGCAACAGCGTCATGAACTGGCTCAGGTAATGCACCAGGAACGGGATGTGGAAGATCATCTGCGCGGTGGTCGAATTCTGGCGCATCGTGCCATTGACGCTCAACCACGCCTTCAGATTGTTGGGATTCGGAATCTCGTCGATAGTCGCAGCAAACGGTCCAAGCGGTGCGAACGTATCGCAGCTCTTGCCCTTCACCCACTGCCCGCCGCGCTCCAACTGGAACGCGCGTTCGCTGTAGTCGTTATGCAGCGCGTAGGCCGCCACGTGCTTCATGGCGTCGGCTTCGGACACGTAGCTGGCCTTCTTGCCGATGACGAACGCGAGTTCCACTTCCCAGTCGGTCTTTTCCGAACCCTTGGGAATCATCACATCGTCGTTCGGACCCACCAGCGAACTGGTCGACTTGAAGAAGATGATCGGTTCCTTCGGAATATCGAGGCCCGATTCCTTCGCGTGATCGGCGTAGTTCAGGCCGATGCAGATGATCTTGCTCGGGCGTGCCACGCACGGACCGAGGCGCGTCGCCGACGAATCGACAGTGGGAGCGGTGGCGGCGTTCGCCTTCTCCCACGCGGCGAGGCGTGCAAGGCCATCGCCACCGAAAAAGGCCTCGTCGTAATCGGAACCGAACGCCGAAGCGTCGATCCAACGGCCGTCAGACAGAATGAGACCCGGCTTTTCCTGGCCGGGCGCACCGAAGCGGATAAGTTTCATAGGAAAGGTCTAGTTTATCGAATCGTCGCGTCGCCTTAGCGAATCGTTAGCGTCCCGCCATCCACAGGCATTCCGGTACCGGTGATGAACGACGCTTCGTCGCTGCACAGGAACAACGCCGCGTACGCCATCTCTTCCGGCTGCGCCATGCGTCCGATGGGCTGCGCTTTGGACAGCTTGTCGAACATCTCTTCTTCGCGGCCCGGATAGTTCTTCGCGATAAAACCATCGACAAACGGCGTGTGTACGCGCCCCGGCAACAACGCATTGCAGCGGATGTTGTAGGCCAGAAAATCCTTGGCCACCGCGTAGGTCATCGACAACACCGCGCCTTTGCTCGTCGCGTAGGCAAAGCGATCGTTGATCGCCATCACGGAAACGCAGCTGGCCAGGTTCAGGATCACGCCGCCCTTGCCATCGGCCACCATATGCTTCAGCGTGGACCGCAGACAGTTGGCGGGACCGAACACATTCACGCGCTGGATGCGCTCAAAATCCTCGGGCGTGGTGGTCAACGCATTGCCTACATGCGCGATGCCCGCGTTGTTCACCAGGATGCCGATCGAACCGTGTTTGGCGTGGATGGCGTCCATCACCTTCTCCACGCGCGCCGCGTCGGTGACGTCGCATTCATGCGCTTCCGCCTGTCCGCCCGCCGCCGCGATCTCGGCGACCGCCTTTTCCATCTCCGCGCTGTTGCGATCCAGAATCTGCACGATCGCGCCTTCCTTCGCAAACAGCTTGGAAATCGCCAGTCCGATGCCCAACGCGCCGCCGGTAACCACGGCGACCCTAGATTGTAGTTTTGCCATTCCCTACTAGCATATTGGCATCAGGTTGTTGATGCTCGCGTAGGTCCATTCCGATGTCGCCTCTTCGCCCAGCGTACCGGTGGACAGGAACCGCTTCCCCAGCGACGCCGTCAACCGGAACACCTCACGAGAGATACCGGAGCCCGCGCTCAATCGCGCCACACCCAGCCCCGCAAGATCCGCCAGCGGAGGCACGCCCGGCAGCGCCAGTACATTCACCGGCAGCCCCACCTCCGCCACCACTGTCTTGATGTCCGCGGGATTCAGAATCGCGGGAACAAAGATTCCACTCGCGCCGGCGGCCTTGTAAATCGCCGCGCGACGCAGTGTTTCTTCCAACCGCCGCTCCGGCTCGACAAGCTGGAACAGATAGACATCGGTTCGCGCATTGACAAACAGCGTCGAACTTTTCCCGCGAATCGCTTCGATCTTGGCGGCCAGCAACTCGACAGGATGGTCGCCGTCTTCGATGTTGATGCCCACAACGCCCGCGTCCAACACCCGCGACACCAACTCCGCCACCGCCGCCGGATCGTTCGAATAGCCGCCTTCGATGTCCGCGCTCACCGGAACCGCCACGGCGCGAACCGTACTCCGCAGCGTGGTCAGCAACAGTTCATTGGGCAGCAAGTCGCCATCGCGGTACCCGTGCGCCCAGGCGACGCCCGCGCTGGTCGTCGCGATGGCCTTCGCGCCGGCATGTTCCAACATCCTCGCGCTGCCCGCGTCCCACGCATTCGGCAGCACCAACGGTTCGCCCGCCATCTGATGCAAGGCATGAAAAATACGATCCAGCATCTGCCTACTGTCGCATGAATGGCCGCTTGTATCGGCCCCTTCTGCTGCGACCAGGCGCTCAGTGCGTCAGCGAGTAGATGACGTAGTTGACGCCCAGCCGCATCGCGAACGACGCGTACCGCTCCGGGAACTTC
>JAFDVT010000706.1 GCA_018268875.1 Acidobacteriota bacterium | reverse complement strand
TTCTTCCGCGGTGAGCACAAACGGCTGCGTGCTCCGCAAATCCTGTTCGTCGCCCGGGTCCATCTGGATCAGCCGCAGCGTCGCCATCGGCGCGCGAACCACGTTTTCCGTACGCTTGCCGTTCGTGTTGAACGACACATCCCACACTTGTTCCCACTTCCCGCCTGGCGTACCGTCCTCGTCAAACTCTTGCAGCTTCGCGGTCTGCCGCCACGTGTACCCTTCGCGAACCTTCGCGAACTCGGATTCCTTAGCGGCAAATTTGAGAATGATCTCCTGGATGCGGGCTTCCGAAGGCTCGGCCGGCTCAGCGGCAACCATCGTGAGGCCCGCGCCCAGCAAGATCGTCGTGGAGAACAACAGCATACGTGTCACTTTGGATGCGCCCCCTTGCCTTTCGGTTACGACAACAGCGCCTTGGCGATCGTTACCCGCTGCATGTTGCTCGTACCCTCGTAAATACGCCCGATTTTCGCGTCCCGGTACAGCTTCTCCACCGGGTAATCCTTTGTAAATCCTACACCGCCCAAAACTTCAATCGCCTTGGACGCGACATTCTCCGCCACAATCGACGCCTGGTATTTCGCCATCGCCGCCTCGGTGACGTACGGCAATCCCGCATCGCGCAATCGCGCCGCGTTGTACACCATCAGGCGCGTCGCCTCCACCTGCACGGCCATCTCCGCCAACTCGAACTGCACGCCCTGGAATTCCGCAATCGCCTTCCCAAACTGCTTCCGTTGCTTGGCATACGCTAGCGCATGCCGCATCGCCCCGGCCGCCAGACCCAGCATTTGCGCGCCGATGCCGATGCGGCCTTCGTTCAGAGTCTCGATCGCGATCTTGTACCCTTTGCCCACCTGTCCGAGCACATTCGCTTTGGGAACACGGCATGCGTCGAGAATCAGTTCGCAGGTCGACGACGCGCGAATCCCCAGCTTGTCTTCCTTCTTGCCCACCGAAAAACCCGCCGTGCCGCGTTCGACCAGAAACCCCGTAATCCCCTTGTAGCCGGCCTCCAGATTCACGTTTGCGAACACCAGAAACAAGCCAGCCTCACCCGCGTTGGTGATCCACAGCTTCCGTCCAGTCAACACATAATCGCCGCCGTCTTCCACCGCGCGAGTCTGTAATGCGAACGCGTCCGACCCCGAACCAGCCTCCGACAGCGCGTACGCGCCCGGCAGATCGACGCAGATCCGTGTCAGGAACTTCTGCTTCTGCTCCGCCGTACCCCAGCGTTGAATCGCATTGTTGAACAGCGTGTTCTGCACATCCACGACCACCGAAATCGCCGGATCCACCGCCGCCAATTCTTCAATCGCGAGGATTGACTGAAAGAAGCTTCCGCCTTGTCCGCCGTACTCTTCGGGGATGTCGATCGACATCAAACCCATCTCGAACAGCTTGCGGTATACGTCCGGCCGGATCTTGCCCGCCTCGTCCATTTCGCGAACATACGGCCCGATTTCGCGCTTCGCAAAATCGCGAACCGTATTCCGAAACATCGTCTCTTCGTCGGACAACTGCGTCAACGGCGCGGTCACAGTCATGCTCACGATTGTAAAATTAACCCAATGCCCGACGCGACGACGCCCAAAGATTGGAAGAAAATAGCCCAAGCCAGCGGCTACGACATCCCTGAAGCCCAACTCGAAGCAATTTCTCCCGCGTTGAACACGCTGCACAACGCTTTTGCCAAGCTGCCCGCGATGCTCACCGCCGAAGACGATCCCGCACCTTTGTTTTCGCCCTTCGCCGAGGACGGCCGGTAAACCCATATGCTCATCACCGAAGCCGCCGCACAACTCCGCGCCAAGCGAGTCTCGTCCGTCGAACTCACGCGCACCTGCCTCGCGCAGATCGAAAAGCTGAATCCCAAGGTCAACGCCTTTATCACCGTGTTGCGCGATGAAGCCGAAAAAGCGGCCTCCGAACGCGACGCCGAACTCGCCAAGGGCGTCGATCGCGGTCCCATGCACGGCATTCCCATCGCCTACAAGGACCTCATCTTCACCAAAGGCGTTCGCACCACTTGCGGGTCCAAAGTCTACGAAAATTTCGTGCCCGATCACGACGCGAAACTCGTGCAGGGCTTCGCCGCCGCGGGCGCTGTCGTCCTCGGCAAGACCGGACTCCACGAACTCGCCTACGGCATCACGTCCAACAATCCGCATTTCGGAACCATCCGCAATCCGCACGACCTCGAACGCATTCCCGGAGGCTCCAGTGGCGGTTCCGGCGCCGCTGTCGTGACGGAGATGTGCTTTATGGCCATGGGTAGCGACACCGGTGGCTCCATCCGCATTCCGGCGTCGTTCTGCGGTTGCGTCGGCTTGAAGCCCACCTACGGACGCGTCTCCCGCGAGGGATGCTTCCCCTTGGGCTTCTCGCTCGACCATATGGGACCGCTCGCGCGCAGCACACGCGACTGCGCCGCCAGCCTCGAAGCGATCTCCAGCCTCCGCAACAGCATTCCGGCGCAAGGCGCGGCATCCATCAAAGGGCTCCGCATCGGCCTTCCTTCCAACGGCTTCCTCGAACGGACGCAGCCCGAAGTGGCCGCCGCCGTACGCAAGATGGCCGACGCCGCGGCCTGGCTCGGCGCCATCGTCAAGCCCGTCGCCGTACCCAACATCGACGAGATCAACGCGATCACCCGCATGATCCAGTTCGTCGAATCCACGGCCGCGCTCACGCCGTTCCTCGATCGTCGCGACGCGTTCGGCACGGACGTCCGCGCGCTCCTCGATCAGGGCCGCTTGGTTTCCGGCGTGGACTTCCTCAACGCCCAGCGCCTGCGCCGCAAATACCAGCGCGAGTTCGCCAAGATCTGGAACGAGGTCGACTGTTTGTTCGCGCCCGGCACGCCGACCACCGCGCCCAAAATCGGGCAAACGAAAATCACCGTCGACGGCGTGGAAGATGACGTTCGCCTGGTCACCACGCGTCCCGCTCGCACCGCGAACCTCTTCGGACTCCCCACGCTTTCGCTACCCTGCGGTATGGACCCGTCGAACCTTCCCATGGGCATGCAGATTATTGGCAGACCCTGGGACGAAGCCACCATCATCCGCATTGGAGCCGCGCTCGAAGACGCCAACGTCGCGCCGGTCCAGAAACCGGCGATCCTCGGCTAATGTTGATCGACCTGCCGCGCTTCGTCAACGCCGAACGGCCACACTGGCAAGCTCTCGAAGATCTACTCAAGCGCTTCGAGAACGACCCCGATTTGCGCCTTCCCGTAGACGAAGCGCAGCGGTTCCATTACCTGTACCAGCGCACTGGTGCCGCCCTTTCGCGCATTTCCACCTTCGCCAGCGAACCCGAACTCAAGCGGTATCTGGAATGGCTCGTTTCCCGCGCCTATTCGGTCATCCACGGCAAAGCGGATCGCCGCCGCTTCCATCCCTGGCGCTGGTTTACCGTCACGCTGCCCACGACGTTCCGGCGCCGCTTCCATGCCTTTCAAATGTCGGTCGCGCTGACGCTGCTAGGTTGCTTGTTCGGCGTCATCGCGCTTGCCATCGACCCCGAAGCGAAGTCCGCTCTGATGCCCTTCGCCCACCTCGCGGGACGTCCCAGCGAACGCGTCGCCCAGGAAAACGCCAACAAAGGCAAGAACCTCGACGGTCACAAGACCAGCTTTTCCGCCCACCTGATGACGCACAACACCCAAGTCGCCATTCTCACCATGGGACTCGGCATCAGTTACGGCATCGGCACGATCATCATGCTGTTCTACAACGGCGTCATCCTCGGCGCCGTTGCCTTCGACTATGTGATGGACGGACAGACCGTCTTCCTGCTCGGTTGGCTGCTGCCACACGGCGTCATCGAGATTCCGGCCATCCTGCTGGGAGGCCAGGCCGGTTTCCTCATCGCGCACGCCCTGATCGGCTGGGGCGACCGCCGTATTTCCCGCGCCCAGCGCCTGCGCGCCGCCGCTCCCGACATCGTCACCATCATCGGGGGCGCCGCGGTCTTCCTGGTATGGGCGGGCATCATCGAGGCGTTCTTTTCGCAGTACCACGAACCCGTCCTTCCCTACGGCGTCAAGATCGCGTTTGGCTGCGCCGAACTCGCGGGTCTGATCTTTTTCCTGTGGAAGGGAGGAACGGCGCCTGAACCCCGCGGCTAGGCTCGATTCGCTCCCCATCCGCACGCCCGAGGGCGTGGAGTTCGCGCTGCCTCTCGCAGGCCCGCTCAGCCGCCTCATGGCGATGCTCACGGACCTACTCGTCATCATGGCGATCAAACAGGTCATCGGAATCGTCAAGGACGTCTTCGTCGCCGTCAACCCCGACAGCAGCCAGGCCCTCGAGATCCTGCTGTACTTCGCGGTCTCGATCCTGTACGCCATCCTCTGCGAACTTCTGTTAGACGGTCAGACGCTCGGCAAGCGCATTTTCAAGCTGCGCGTCGTCGACGCCACGGGTCTGCGCCTCGAACCCAGCCAGATCATCGTCCGCAACCTGCTGCGCCTCATCGACGGGCTCCCGATGTTCTACCTGTTCGGCGGCATCACCTGCCTGCTGAACACCAAAATGCAGCGCCTCGGCGACATCGCGGCGAACACGGTGGTCGTTCGCGTACCGGAGATCGCGCACCCCGATCTCGACAAGATCTTGGGTTCAAAATACAATTCGCTTCTTGAACACCGGCACCTGTGTGCGCGACTCCGCCAGCGCGTAACGCCGGAGGTAGCGGCGATTGCGCTCGAAGCGTTAACCCGTCGTGACCGCCTGGAAGCTCGCGCCCGCCTCACGGTCTTCGCCGGTCTGTCGGCCCATTTCCGCGAACTGGTGGAGTTCCCGCCAGCAGCCACCGAATCGCTCGGCGACGAACAGTACGTCCGCAATGTGGTGGAAATCCTCTACCGCGCCGCATAACTCTTACCCCGGCCTACTCTCCGGCCTATCCCGTCGAAAATTTGCCAGCCGTCCGTAAACCGCTGCATCCAAAGCCAAAAACCCCAATCGGTGCCTGTCACCGGAAGCGGTACGCCCAGACAAATCCGGGGGCGAAATCTCGTATGCCTATGCTGAGAATGTGGGGGAAATGGGCTACCGCCCGGGTTGGATCTGTAGGAGATCGGCCAACGGCTTGGAGCGGGCAAGATCCGCCAGCGTGTACCCGTCGAGGACCGCAAAGAAGGCCCGCAGAGCCTCGTCCAGCACATTGCGTAGCCGGCACGCCGCGACAATCGGGCACGTGTTCGTCTTCAGGTCGAAGCATTCCACCATGCGAAACCCCGGCTCCGCTGTTCGAATGACTTCGCCCAGCCTTACCAACGCCGCATCGCGCGACAATTTGGCACCGCCGGTACGCCCTTCCGACACCACAACAAATCCGTGCGAGTGGAGCGTATGCACCACTCGCATCAGATGATTCCTCGAAATCCCATACGCGCGACTGATCTCGGCTGTCGAGACATACCGCCCCGGATTTTCTACCAGGTACAGCAACACTCGAAGCGAATAGTCGGCGTGAAGGGTCAGGTGCATGCAGCGGACTGGGGAAGCGGCGATGGCGAGGACGACGGCAAAAACGCATCGGCGTAAATCGCCTTCGATGCGATCCCCGCCAAAAACAGCTTCTTCCGTAATGAGTTTACCAATGCCGGATCGCCGCATACGTAGGCCTTGAAACCCGCAAGCTTCGGCAGCCGTGCCCGTATGCACGCGTCCAACTCTCCATCTTCAACGCCGTCGACGCCACCGTCCCGCAACGCCGCGCGAACATAATGCAAATTCGCGTGACGCGCCGACATCTCCTGCAACTCCCGCGTCAGATACAACCCCGCGGGCGTCAGCGCCCCATGAAACATCCAGATGGGACCGGTGTGCCCCTGTGCCAGCGCATCGCGAGCGATCCCGTACAGCGGCGCAAGCCCCGTCCCCGTTCCAACCAGCAGCAACGGTTCTTCAGGCGAACCCGGAACATAAAAACAGTTGCCTGCCGGACCTTGCAGCCACACCGTCTCGCCCTCAGGCGAATCGCTATGCAGCCACTCGCTCATCGCGCCGCCGGGAATCCGCCGGACATGCAACTCCAGATCGCTCTCGTGCGGCAGGCTTGCCAGCGAATAACTCCGCGCCAGCCCATCGCTCCGCACCAGGCTCAGGAACTGCCCCGGATAATAAGGGAACGGTTCTTCCACTCGCAACCGGACTCGCAGCACGGTTTCGTTCAACGAGTCTAGCCTCGTAATCCGCGCCGCGGTCCGAACCTCGCCGCCCGGAAGTGAGACGGCCACGTCCGCTGACGGCCGCAACGAACACGCCAGAAAGTATCCTTGCGCCCGAAGCGTATCCTTCAAACCCGCCTGCGCGCTCTCCAAGCCTACATTCGCCTCTGCCTTCATCAAGCAGGACTGGCAAGCCCCCGCTTTGCACGAATGCGGCACCGCAACGCCCGAACGCAACAGACAATCGAGCACTGTCTCGCCGGGCAGAACCTCGCGATCCTGCCCCTCAAACGTAATCGAAGGCATTTCTACCGGTTCAGTACGTCCCCGCGCGTCGATTCGGCAATCGCCGCCACCTGCGCAATCAGCGGCTGCGGAACATTCAATTCCGCCAGGGTGGCACCCAGCAATTCGATGATCACGTCCACGTGCCCATCGTTCAACCCACGCAGCACGAGGTGCGCATGTCCACGGCGCATGTCAGCACCCGTGTAGTTATGCGGACCACCAAACGCCATCGTCAGGAAGGCCTTCTGCTTGGCCGCCTGCCGGTCCATATCCACGTCGTCGAAAAAGTGGCTGACGCGGTCATCTGACAGGACCTTGCGGTAGAAGATATCCACCGCCGCGTCTACAGCGGCTGCGCCGCCAATCTGTTGGTAAAGGGAGGGAGAAACGTGCTCGCTCATAAACTATGCATTTATGATGCCCAGTTTCATGAATATCTGTCAATTCACCAGGCACCGGTTTTCTGAAATATCCTCGCGAATGGCGACAAATCGCCTTCAACTGCAGGGCATATCGGAGAGATCTACCGGACCTTGAGAGAGACCTGGCGAAAGAATGTTGGGAACATCGCAATCCCGGGGTTACGCCAAAATCGCTTGAGTGGCCGCGGCCAGCAACTTCTCGCGCACACGCACCACTTCGCCCGCCACAAACACCGCCGGATTTGCTACTTCGACGATACCCGCCGCGACCTCGCCCAGCGTTGCCACCACCACTCGTTCCCGCTCTGTGGAACCCCGCTCCACAAACGCCACAGGTTGTGCCGCGGGACGCCCGTGCCGGATCAACTCCGACGCGATCGCCACTCGGGTCGCCACGCCCATCAGAATCACCAGCGTGTCTACGCGCGCGTACTTACCCCAGTCCACTTCCTGGCCTTCGTGACGCAAATGCCCGGTGATCACCGCGAACCCGTCGGCCACGCCTCGGTAGGTCACCGGAACCCCGGCGATCCCCGGCACCGCTACCGACGAACTGATCCCCGGCACGACTTCGACTTCGACACCGGCCTCCAGCATCCGTTCCCATTCCTCAGCCCCGCGTCCGAACACGAGCGGATCCCCGCCCTTCAGACGCACGACCCGTTTGCCGGACTTCGCATAGTCGATCAGCATGCGGAAGATGAACTCTTGCACCTCTTCCTGCTGACCTTGCGTCTTGCCGGCGTACAGCATCTCGGCCTCGGGATTCGCCAGACCCAGAATCGCGTCGCTCACCAGCCGGTCGTGAAGAATTACCTCGGCCTGCTGAATCAGCCGCAGCGCCTTCACCGTGAGCAAATCCGGATCGCCCGGACCCGCCCCTACCAGCCAGACCTTGCCTCTCGAAACAGAATTCATACCAATGTCTATAGACAACTATAGTATACTCCATAGCGACTTCCGTCTTGAAAAGGTGTTATTCTCCCTCACGGAGAGGTTTCCTGATGCGCAAACTCTTTCTTTCCGTTGTTCTGCTCGCGACCTCCGTATCCGCCGCGGAGCTGACCGGGCTATGGGGCTGCGAAGTCGAATCCGACATGGGTTCCGGCACTCCCACGTTCGATCTCAAGCAGGAAGGGCTCACCATCAAAGGCGCATATAGCGGCGCGCTTGGCGAGGCGCCCGTCACCGGCCGGGTGGATGGCACGAACTTCGAATTTTCCTTCCAGTTCGATCAGGGCAAAGTCATCTACAGAGGCCAACAGGCGGCCGATGGCAGTCTCAAGGGCAGCATCGACTTCGCGGGACAGGCGAGCGGCAAGTTCGCCTGCAAAAAGAAGAAGTAACAGCCTCGCGCGACGTTCCACGCATGCACCTTTACTATTCGCTCACCACCGCGTTCAAGCTGGCCGTCGATTCCATTCGCGCCCACAAGCTGCGCAGTTTCCTGACCCTTTTGGGCGTCATCATCGGCGTCAGCAGCGTGGTGCTGGTCGGAGCGGCGATCAACGGACTTGGCCAGTACGCCGAACAGTCCGCCGCCAAGGCTTTTGGCAGCGAAAGCTACATGATCGGGCAGATCGTGTCCACCGGCCGCTTGACCCGCAAGGAGCGCCTGGAAAAGCTCCGCTACAACAAGGCGATCCGCAAGGAAGACCTGCAGTACCTGCGCCTCACCACGGGCGACGAAATCATTTACAGCCCGTACGAACAGCGCTTCAACGATATCAAGTACGAAAATCAGACGATGGAAGCCGCGGTCATCCTCGGCGTGTCTGCGACGCTGCCCGACATCCGCGACATGACGATCGTCGACGGCCGCTTCTTCACGGAACAGGAAGAACGCGCCTCGCAACCGGTGTGCGTGGTCGGCGACGATGTTCGAGCCACGTTCTTTCCGGGCGGTTCGCCCGTCGGCAAGTGGATCAAGGTGAACGGGCTCGACGTGAAAATCGTCGGCGTCCAGGAAAAGCTCGGCTCGCTCGGCGGTCGCAGCCAGGACAATTCGGTGTACCTTCCCACCACTGTTTACAACAGGCTGTTCCCGACCGCGCGCACCATCGCGATTTTCGGACGGTCACGGCCTGAATCCGGTCTGTCTCTCGACGAAGGGCTGGACGTCACTCGCGCCGCGCTCCGTTCCCGATTCAAGACCAAGCCCGGCAAAGCGGACAATTTTGACTTCCTGACGCCCGATTCCATCCGTGGGTTTATCGATCAGTTGATGGGCATGGTGGCCGTCGTTGTCGTACCCGTCACCGCGATTTCACTGGTGGTCGGAGGCATCGTGGTGATGAACATCATGCTGGTGAGCGTTACGGAACGCACCCGCGAGATCGGCATCCGCAAAGCCCTCGGCGCGCGCCGCAGCGACATCATGATCCAGTTCCTGATGGAATCGGTGATCCTGTCTGTGCTGGGCGGCGCAATAGGTCTCGGCCTGGGCTGGGTGCTCACGGCCGCTGTACGAGCCGGACTGGGCATGGAAGCGGCCATCTCTCCGATCTTTGTCGTGCTTGCGGTCGGCGTATCCACTGTCGTCGGCGTGGTCTCTGGCTGGTACCCCGCCAATCGTGCCGCCAAGCTGGATCCCATCGAAGCGTTACGAGCCGAATAGGTACACAGAACGATGCGAGTTACCCCAAGAGAAAACATCAAAATGGCGATGTCCGCCGTGTGGACCAACCGCTTCCGTTCGGCGCTCACCATCCTTGGCATCGTGATCGGCATCACCACCGTCGTTACCGTGTCGTCGCTGCTCGCCGGCCTGCGCAAAGGCATCGTCGTTTTCTTTGAGGAATTCGGACCCAACAACGTCTTCCTGGCGCGCGTCTCAGGCGACCCTTCGGAAGGCATGGCCCCGCCGAAGGAACTCAAGCGCCGCCTCATGGACCCGATGTATGGCGACTACATCCTGCGCACCGCTCCGTCCGTCGAAATGGTCGGCTTGCAGTTGTTCGCGCGCGGCGCCGGCAACTCCGTGGTGAAGGTGCCGGGGTTTGAAACCGACCGCTACCAGTTCAGCGGCGCGGACTACAATCAGACGCAAATTTCGCCGCGCGAAATCCGCGAAGGCCGCGGCTTTACGCAGGAGGAAGCGGCTCGTGGAGCGCCATCCGTGGTGATCGGAGCGACGCTTGCGGAAGCGCTATTTCCCGCCGGTGGCGCGGTGGGCAAGAGCCTGCAACTCGGCAACGCCACGTACAACATCGTCGGCGTCTTTGCCCCGGCCAAAGGCGGCTTTTTCGGCGAAAACGGCCTGGACACGCAAATCCTCGCGCCGTTGAACACCGTCAAGATGCGGTATCCGGCGTCGAACACGTATTTCTTCACGTTCAAAGCCAAGGAAGGGCTGCGCGATCAGGCGATCGACGAAATTCGCTCGGCGATGCGCCGCATTCGTAAGCTTCCGCCGTCGGCCGAAGACGACTTCAACATTTCCACGGCCGATTCCATCATTCAGAACTTCGATCGTGTCACCGGCATGGTTTCGCTTGTCGCCATCGCGCTATCGGCGCTCGGCCTGCTGGTCGGCGGCATCGGCGTGATGAACATCATGCTGGTCAGCGTCACCGAACGCACGCGCGAAATCGGCGTACGCAAAGCTCTTGGCGCGCGCCGCATCGACATCGTGTTTCAGTTCCTGATGGAAGCCATGGCGCTTACCGGCCTGGGAGGCATCCTCGGCATCATCTTCTCGATTGCCGTGACGTTCCTGGTCAGCGCGTTGGTACCCAGCCTGCCGCGCGAAGTCCCACCCGGGGCGATCATCGCGGGCTTTACCGTATCGGTGATGATCGGTTTGTTCTTCGGAGTCTGGCCCGCGACCAAGGCCGCGCAATTGGACCCTGTGGAAGCGCTGCGCTACGAGTAAGCGGCTATTTGCCGGCGAACGTCACGTAACCCCAATGCTCGGGGACATGCATGTTGATGACGCCCTGCGGCGACCACACCCAGTTGTCTTCCTTTGAGCCCTTGGGCTTGACGTACGTGCCGTTTTCGACAACCACCGGCCACTCGACGCGCGAAAAGTTGATCCGCCACGTCTCGCCCGGCTTCGGAGCCACCGCCGGCCGCGGACCACGATTGAATGCCGTCCATGGAAACGCGATTTCCAGGGTCCAGCCCTTGTCCGTGTCTCCCGGATTGTTCAGCGTGCCGTTCAACTGCACGGCTGTCTGGAGGCCCGGAATTTCCCAACCGTTGTCAGGCTTGCCTTTCATGCGGTAGGGCTTGTCCAGATACAGATCCCAGCCCGTATTCCTGGCGTTCATCTCGAACTCGAAGTAGTGCAACCCGTCGCCATCGGGGTCCAGGAACACTTCAAAATCGTGCTCGTGAAAGATCACCATGTCGTGCTTGTCGTACGTCGCCCAGATGTGGGGTTCTTCGAGTTCCGCGGCAATGTACAGGAACTTCTCGTCCCACGCCATTTTGGCCCGCGTCTTGAACCTCGGCAGCGGCTTCTTTGATCCTTCGATATCGACAAAGAACGGCGTCCACGGAATTTTGTTCCACTGCTTGTCGATTTTGCCATCGATAACGATGGGCTTCGCCACTTTCGGAGCCGTATAGTTCTCCGCCGCGGCGGTCAACAACACGCACAAGGCGATCACGCTTCCCTCCGGCTGACGATGGACTTCGTGTACAGTGCGATCAGGTAACACAACCCGCCCGCGATCAGCGTCCACTTCAATCCGATGTAGATTGCTAGGAAAATGGCGCTCGCCGAACCCAGAACGCTGGAAGCCGCGTTCAACGCCCAGGCCCAGCGTACGGAAGGCGCGTGCAACTCTTCGAGCTTCGCCAAACCTGTCGGGAACGGCATGCCCATCAGGAACGCCACGGGCGCGATCAGCAGAATCGTAATCGTTACCTTCACGGCCAGCGGCAAGCCCACCAGCGCCGTGGTCAGCGGAGCCGACACAAACGCCAGAATCGTCACCAGCACGGGTACTCCGATCAGCACATTGCGCCACCGCGTCTCATCGTTCGCGATGTACCGTTTCGAATAGAAGCTGCCGACCGAACTGGCCACCAGCATCGAAAATACAATGACGATCAGCGCGTACGTCGGGTGTCCCAGGAACAGTACGAATTTCTGAATCAACGCCACCTGGATCAGGATGTAGCCGACACCGACGCCCAGGAAGTAGAACAGGAACCGCAGCACGCCCTTGTCGCTCGGCAACCGGCTACCCAACAGCAGTCGCGGCAGCACCAGGATCAGCGCCGTGGCAAACAGGCTGATGCCCATCAAGCTGAACAGCATCGGCACGGCCCGGTTGATCTTATAATCCGCCGCGTCCTTGGATTTGGCCGTCCAGAACGCCATCAGGTCGCGAGGCTGGACGGTGTAAAAGAAGAACGGCTGATCGTCGCCCACCGGCCGGATGTCAAAGGCGTAATCGTCGTAAAACTTGTTCAGATCCTTGGTGGTCAGAATCTGTCCGAACGCATTGCGAGGCTCGTCGCCGGGCGCGTACAGCACTTCCATCTTGGCCTTCTGCGCAGCCTCGCGGGCACGTGCGATATCGGCCTGGGTAAACGGCTTGCGCGAAATCGTAACCGTGTCGGTGGCGCCCCAGCCCTTCAATAGATTCTGATTCTGCCGCACGACGATCACATGGCTGGCGGGATCGGACTCGCCGAGACGCTTAAGCGCTACCATCGCCAGGCTCAACAGGCGAACCGATTCGCGCGGTGGCTCGAATCCCCAACGCGTAAACGTCAGCACGCCGTCGTCGGTGAGGTGGCTCAAATAGTCGTAAAAGGCGTCGGATGTGTACAGATTGTTCTCCGACAGCGCGAACGCGCCCGCGGCCGTCGACGCCCAGGTGTCCACCAGCGTCGCCTGAATCACCTGGAACTTCTCGGTCGAACGGCGCACGTAGCTGCGCCCGTCCTCGATCTCGATTTTCACTTCCGGCCGATGGTAGATCCTGTTGCTCAACTGCGGCAGTTTGTCACGCATCACCACGCGCCCGATGATCGGATTGATCTCGACGCCGGTGACGTCTTTGCTGCCCGACGCCAGTGCGCGCGATACGTCCCATCCGCCGCCGGGACCGATGATCAGGGCCTTTGCCCCGGGCCGCAGCGCGTACGGAAATCCAGGACCGTCGTAAATCAAGCTGTCCCGCGTCGCCTGATCCATGTGCTCAAAATCGAACTTCGCGATGCCGGTGGCGGCGTCGGCGTCGATGATGATCATGTTCTTGTCGGATCCCGGCGTTTCCGGCGCCACGCCGATGCGCGAAAAGCTGTTCCACTGCGAAAACAGTTCCTGCCGCAGGCGCTCGCCCTTGGCGTACTTGATGTCGATCCAGTGCTGCTTGGCGTTGACGAAGATCAGCCCCAGCAGCGCGAGTCCCGTCACGACTGCTGTAGCGCGCAGCGTTCCCTTGCCCGCAAGATTGAACCAGATCGCGCTCGAAATCGCGAACACAATCGCCGACGCGATTACCGTGTTCGGTCCGCCCACGGCGTCGAGCAGCGGGATCAGCAAGAGGCAACCGGCGGCCGCGCCCAGAAGGTCGAAAAAGTACACACGGTCTACGCGCTCGATGGACTCCGAAATCGCCAGGGAAATGATCGCGCCGGCCAACAGAAACGGGATCGCCGACACCAAGTAGACGGCAAGCAGCGTCAGGTCGGTGGGAACTCCGGTGCGACTGAGCAGAAAGCTGACCGCGCCGACGACGGAGATCGAAGTCGCCAGGGCCAGCGTGCCCAGCTTGGTAAACAGGTCGGCGCGCCAACCCGCCACGACATACGAGAGCACGCCGCCGGCGCCCAGGCCGAACAG
>JAFDVT010000705.1 GCA_018268875.1 Acidobacteriota bacterium | reverse complement strand
TCCGCCCCCGGAGGCCGCTCTGCGGTCTTTGGAAGACCAGCGCGACCAGGCGCGCCGCGAACTCGCGACCTACAAATCGGATCTCGAGATCATGAACGCGGACGTCAAGACCAAAGAGGGTCTGATCACTACGCTTGAAGCCGCGCTGGACCAGCAACAGATCATGTTGCGGTCCCTGGAAGAACGGTTTAGTGACTACGCGTCTCGTTTGCACGGCGTTAGCGACTTCACGCAAGAAGACGGCGACCGCCCGGAATCCGAGGAGGGCAAGGTAAAACGCCTAGTCACGTGGTTCCAGTCCGCGTTCTCGCCCACCCGCATTGCTTCGTCCACCACAGAAGATTCCGAATACGGCGGCACCCCCGAACTAGAGAAAGGTTTGAACGATGACACCACAGAGCAGCTCAGCACTGCCGCAGGAGTTGGACATGGCAACGTTGGCAGACACACGGCAGGAATCAAGAGCTGAGTATCTGAATCATCTGCGGTCGCTGGCCGAAACCTGCCGGGACCAGCCAGAGACCTCTTACGCCACCGGAGCCGATCTCCAGGAGATTCTGAACGTATTGCAAACCCTCTCCGAGCAGGTCAATACCCTGCGTGAAGAAAAAGCCGAACTCGAGCGGCGCCTCGCGTCCGTCGAAAAATCGACCCCGTCGCCACAAACCTGGAAGAACCTGATCGCCGGCATTCGTTCGATCCGGGACACCGTATCCCAAATTCAGAAAGGAGCAGACTACGCCGATGGCGTTCACCAGTCCTGACGGCCAGATTGATCGAATTCGCCGCAAAGTGCTGAACATGCAGCGCCGAAGCGCGGCGCTCGCCGCCTTGCTCGAGGAACAGATCCTGTTTCTCGACCTGAGACGGCAGCATATGAACGCGCAGGGCTTTGCGATTTCGCGGCGAAATCTTCGGATCCTGCAGGCGATGGCGGCCGCCGCTGCGGCTACGGCCTTTGTAGGCGGCTACCTTGCGGCTACTACCGGCATCTGGTAACTCCCTAGTACACGCCCTCGACCACCGTGCCACCCAGCTTCTTGAAGGGCCGGACGTTGCGTACTCCATCCCATGGATACGCCTGGCAGGGCTTTTCCCGCTCGCATTCGTCCCGCTCCAGGAACCGCGGTACAAAAAACTCGCGCGTGAGGGTCGTCAACCGGACGCGGCCAGTCTGGCCGTACTCCACAACCTTCGTCGGATCATCGAAGTCCACTACCTCGAGCATCGCGCGAGGGCTAGGTGGGTAGTAAATGATGGCGTAGTTATCGGCAGGATCGAACGGCACCTTGTGCGTCGCCAGACCCATCAACGTATTCCCGTAGGTCGGCGCGAAGTAGATGCCCCGGCATAGTTCCTCTACCGCGAATCGATGAAACTGGGGCGTCATTTCCGTACCACCGCAGAACACGCCGGTAATGCCGGCCTTCTGCAGCGACACCTTTTCGCACAGCGCCTCCAGCAGCTTCGGCGTCGTAAACATGCACTTGATTTCGTGCGCCTTCAAGATCGTCAAGGCTTGGTCGACGCAGTGTTGCTTATACGCCTCCGCCCCCGCGATGTCGCCTTTCTTGATCAATTTGATGACCCACCGCGGATCGAGGTCGATGCAAAAACTGATTCCGCCCCGGAACTGCGCCAGATGTTCCACCGCCAACCGGAGGCGCCGCGGGCCACTCGGCCCAAACATCAGCCAATCCGCGCCTTTGGGAAAGTACTCATCCGGCAACGTCGCGCTGAACATCTCATAGTCGATCCGGAAGTCCTCGGATGCAATGCGCGACTTCGGCACGCCCGTCGAACCGCCCGTTTCAAATACATAGATCGGCTTGCCCGCAAGGCCCTTCGGCACCCAGCGGCGCACCGGACCACCGCGCAGCCATTCGTCCTGAAAATTGCCAAACTTATCCAGATCGGCATAATTCCGAACTTCGTGCCGCGGGTCCCAACCGGCCTTGGCGGCCCAATCCAGCCAGAACGGACATCCGGTGTCGGGATCGAAATGCCATTGCATCATCTCTGCGGTCCAGGAATCGAGGCGCGCACGGGCCTCGTCGGCAGACATACGTTGGTTCGTGCTCACGGGTATTATTTAAGATAACGTAGCGGATTTCGCTTGTTCTCATGATGTCAACCACCCAGGCCCGGATGCTTTCTTTTGCGCTGATTTTCGCGGCGGTCGTCCCTGCGGCGCCTCCGCTATGGGACCGCTTTCGCGGACCCAACGGAACGGGCGTCGACGACACCAATGCGCTGCCCGGCGTCCTCGATCCGGCCAAAAACGCCATCTGGAAAACTGCGCTCCCCAACGGCTATTCGTCGCCAGTGGTCAGCAAAGACGGCATCTTCCTTACGGCCTTTGAAGGCGATAAGCTGCTTACCGTTTGCCTGAACCGAACCACCGGCAAGGTGCAGTGGAAGCGCGAGGCGCCTCGCGACCGCACCACCAAAATCGACAAGCGCAATTCTCCGGCGTCCCCGTCTCCGGCGATCGATGGCAATTCGGTGTATGTCTTCTTCGGCGATTACGGCCTTGTCAGCTACGGGCTCGACGGCAACGAAAAGTGGCGCACACCGCTCGGGCCGTTCAACAACGTGTACGGCATCGGCGTGTCGCCCGTAGTTGCCGGCAACAACCTTGTCCTGATTATCGACCAGAACATCGGCTCGTTCGCCGCCGGTTTCGACAAGCGGACAGGCAAGCTGAAGTGGCGCAAGGACCGTCCGGAAGCCCTCAGCGGCGCGTCCACTCCTACGGTTTACAACGGCAAATATGTGATCGCGCCGGCGTCGTTCCGTGTTGACACCTATGATGCGGACACTGGCGAAATCGTGTGGTTCGCGCGCGGCCTCGCGTCAGAGATGAAGTCCGTCCCGGTGATCGCCGGCGACCGCGTTCTGATCAGCGGTTACAACACGCCGGAAAATGAGCCCGGCAAGCAGATGAAACTGCCCGATTGGGCCGACGTGATCGCCAATTTCGACAAGGACAAGGACGGACTGATTTCCCGGGACGAGTCGCCGAACGAACAGACCCGCCGCTACTTCCCGTTTGAGGACATCGACGAAAACGGCAAGCTCGACGCCAAGGAATGGCGGCTGTTTCAGATGGTGCTGGGCGCGGAAAACGGTCTGCTGGCGTTCAAGCTGCCCGGGGCAAAGGGCGACATCACAGAGTCCGGCTTGTTGTGGAAGTACCACAAGGCGGTGCCGCAGTTGCCGACGCTCGTGGCGTACAAAGGCATCGTTTACATGGTGAACGACGCGGGCGTGCTCAGCACGATCGACCTCGCCACCGGCAAGGGTCTTAAAACGGCGCGTGTTCGCGGAGCGGCCGACAGCTACTACGCCTCGATCATCGCGGGCGACAACAAAGTGTACTTCTTCGCGCGCAGCGGCAAGATTACCGTCCTCGAGGCAGGCGCGGAGCAGAAGGAATTGTCGACCTCAGAGTTAGATGCGGAGATCTTTGCAACGCCCGCGATTGCGGATGGAAAGATTTATGTGCGGACGACCAACGCGTTGTACTGCTTTGGACCGGCGTTGTAGGGCGGCTATCCGACCTGCGATCCCGCCGTTCGAAGGCACGCCGCGAGATTCGCGCGAACTCTGGTTCGTACCGCGTATCACAGCTGGTGAATGCAGTCACCCATCGTAGTGACCTGCGGTTCATGTGAGGTCAGCCTCCGCTTGAAGCCGCCAGCGACGCTATTCGCCGACCCGCTGTGAACTTCGCGAATCTGCCCCATACAACATGCCCGGCGCCGGACAGGGCAGAACCTTCATCAGTAGATGCGGCGCTCGTTCCATTTGCCGCGACATCACGATCCACCAGCGACTGCACAGCCGTTGCGCCGAGACATACAATCAACGTCGGTTTCAACGAGGTCGATTTGCGCCTCAAGCTCGAAGCCTAGGGGCCTGCGAAGTCATCAGTCCGTCGCGATGCGGTGAAGCTTGCGCGTGGCTATCGCCCCGGCCACTTGCGATCGGCTGGGTACCGGACGCGACGCCGTGTAAAGGATAGACATCGAACCAACAGCGGTTCGGATTATGCGGCACGCCCGTCCACCACTCAAAGCCATGACACGGTGTCCCTTCAATGCCATCAACTCGCCATGCATCCTCGGCCTAGTTCTGTCACGCCAGTGCTGACGAAGCCCCTCGGCGATCCGCTGCGAATTCGCGGACTCTGCCCCATAAAACATACCCGACGCCAGACACAGTAGCACCGACACCACCAATACGCATTCGTGGCAACTCGGTCCATTTGCTGCGACATCGCGATCCACCAGCCGTTGCGCCGAGACATACAATCACCGTCGGTTTCAACGAGGTCGATTTGCGCCTCAAGCCGGCAGCCGTAGCCTGCGAAGTCATCAGGCCGTCGCGATGCGCCGAAGCTTGGGCGCGGTTATCACTCCGGCCACTTGCGATCGGATGGGTACCCGACGCGACGCTGCGTAAAGGATTAGACATCGAGCCAACAGCGGGTCGGATCATGCGGCACGACCGTCCGCCACTCAAAGCCATGACACGATGTCCCTTCGATAACATCAACTCGCCATACGACGTCGGCTCCTTCTTGTCACGCCAGACAGGGCACCATACGACATGCGGGCGACAGACGCAGCAGCCCTGATGGATGCACTGTCACCAGCGGATCATGTCATTCCCTCTCCGCGGTGCCAGCGCAGTTAAAGCGCCGACGCCGCCATTCGGAGGTCCGCCGCGAACTTGTCGAACTCTTCCTCGTACGACGTCCCCGGCGGCAAGCGCAGGAGCGCGGAAGGATGCACGGTCACGAGCAGATGCGGCGCGCGCAAAGACTCGATCCATTTGCCGCGATCCTCGAGCACCCGCACATCACGACCTACCAGCGACTGGGCCGC
>JAFDVT010000704.1 GCA_018268875.1 Acidobacteriota bacterium | reverse complement strand
CGCGACTTTTTTGACGCCCAGTTCCACGCACATCGAGATTGCGCACGACAAACCCCGCGCCTTGAACGAACCCGTCGGATTGATGCCTTCGTCCTTGATCCACAACTTCGGCAAACCCAATCGTTCGCCCAGCCGGTCGGTCTTCACCAGCGGCGTCATCCCCTCGCCGAGCGACACGATGTGAGCGGGGTTCCGAACCGGCAGCACTGGCGCGTACCGCCACATGCTCGAAGGACCGTTCGGAATCCATTCCCGATTCCAGGCCTGGCGCGCCGTTTCCAAATCGTAGCGGACCAGCAGCGGCGCCCCGGCCTCGCTCAGGTTCCACAGCTTGCCCGCCTCATACCGCTTGCCGGTAACCGCGCATTCGAGATAGGAAACCGTTGTCATTGTCTTCGAACTTCAATCATACCAATGCTTTGCTTAGAAACTCGTAAGCTTCCATGCGGATTTCCGGCGGAAAATCGTGCTCGGCGTCCGGATGACGCAGGACAATCCTCTCGCGCTGTTCCGCTTTGGCGACACAATCGTCCACGCCGCTGTACTCGAAATTGCTATCGCGGAGCGGGGCATTGATATAGATGGGGCGCGGCGCGATGGCGTTCAGGACGTCGTGAAAGTCGAACGGCATCCGCGCGATGTCGGCGTTGAAGACGCTGACCACCCGGGGCATGTAACGGATCCCGCCCCACGGCGCGATCTTGCCACCCATGTACTTCGCCCAGGAATTGAACCCGCAACTGGTCACCGCCGCGCGAACCCGGTCGTCGAACGCGGCGAGGAACAGCGAGTTGTGGCCGCCCAGGGAATGGCCGATGGTGGCGATCGCCCCACGTCGAACTTCCGGCATCGCCGCCAGTACATCCACCACACGCATGTGGTTTACGATGCCGGCCATCGTACAACTGGCGTAGCCATGCGCGTACGTGTCGTATTCGTAGTCGCCGAAGTTCGGGTAGTCCGGGGCGATGGTCACAAAACCGCGCTGGGCTAGTTCCAGGGCATAGAAGAGGTTGGGTTTTCCGGAGAGCCCGGCTGGCTCGGCCTTGCCGGGGCGGTCGGTCTGATGCAGGCAACCGGCCGCGGGGGAGGGAACGCGGGAGGCGGGAAGAAAACGGTACGCGGTGAGCCCATCGTCGATTACGATCTTTTGCCGAATCAATTGATTGGGTAATTCGACCGAAACGATTACCTCAACCTGAGGAACCGTTTTTGGACGAGGGGGTAATGGGCCCATTACCTCCTCCATTGCCTTGAGGATCTGTGTGCGCGCCATATGTTCCGCGCGCTAAAAGTAGCACAGCGGCGTGCCAAAAAATTGGCGCGTGACGACTTTTTGCCTAGCGATTTCCCGATGCGGTCGCCGAATGCGCCATCGCGCGCTCTTCTTCAGAGGCCGTATCCTGGTCCGCCGCGAGCGCGGACATCAACTGCATCAGGTCGGACTGGAACGACAGCGCCGGGGAATAGTCTTGTTCAAGGGTGTCCATGCGGTAATTCATCGGCAAGGAACTGCGGTTGCGGTAGTTTTTTCCGGTGGAAAGATTTACGGCCGGCTCGGGATTGGGTTGGGCGGGGTTTGCGAGGATTTCGCGGGTGTCAGGAACGAGGAAAATCTTTGTTGGAGGGGGTGCTTTGGAAGAGCAACCACTGATCCCGAGCCGGACCAATCTCCTGACGCAGTTCTAACAAGCAATCACCGTGCCAAAACAAAATTATGAGGAAATGTTTGTAAGGAATCCGCCTATCCGCCCGTAAATGAATCAGATGCGCTACCCAATTCCACCTAGAACTTTCTGTGGATTCTTTTTGCCTATGATTTCTAGTGGGTTAAAGGTGCATCCACCACAGTATCTAGTGTTATCCACAGAAGGACCACAGCATTCTGTGGTTCCTATCCTTTACTTCGCCATTTCCAGCGCGTACCATGGACTTACCTCAGCCGGTAATTTGTCGCGAGGCAAGGAATAAAGGAGCGGTCCGTTGCTCAAACTGAAACGAGTCGAAATCCAGGGATTCAAGTCCTTCGTCGATCGCACCGAGATGCGCTTCAACGGTGCGGGCATCGCGGCCATTGTCGGCCCCAACGGCTGCGGCAAATCGAACCTGAGCGACGCGATTAGCTGGGTGCTGGGCGAACAGTCCGCAAAAAGCCTCCGCGGCGCTCGGATGGAAGATGTCATCTTCGCCGGCACGCGCGACCGTAAGCCCGTCGGCATGGCTTCGGTGACCATGACCCTCGTCGACCCCACCTATGTTCCCGCCGTGGAACCGGTGGACGCCGCCCTTCCGGCCGACGGCGAAGCTGTCGCCAAGGAAAATGGAGCCGGCAACCAGAACGGCAAGAGCATCCTCCTCGCCGCCAACGGCGAAATCACCATCACGCGCCGCCTCTACCGGTCGGGCGACAGCGAATACCTGATCAACGGCCGCACGGCCCGCCTGCGCGACATCCAGGACATCTTTATGGGTTCGGGCCTCGGGCCGGAAAGCTACGCGATCATCGAACAGGGCCGCATCGGGCAGATCCTGTCGAACAAGCCCCAGGATCGCCGCTCCATCATTGAAGAAGCGGCCGGCATCACCAAGTTCAAGACCCGCAAGCGCCTGGCCGAAGCCAAGCTCGAAGGCGCCAAGCAGAACCTGTCCCGCGTGTTCGACATCCTCGAAGAAGTCGGCCGGCAGGTGAATTCCTTGAAGCGCCAAGCGGCAAAAGCCAAGCGTCATGAAGAACTTCGCGACGAAATGGTAACGTTCTTGAAGACCGCGGTCACCGGACGTTACCGCATCCTCGAACGCGAAGCCACCAAGCTTGCGCTGGACCTGAACCTCGCGTCGAACGAGTATCAGGAATTCTCGACTCAGGTCACGGACCGCGAAACCGGCCTGTCCACCGTCAAACAACAGTTTTTCGACACCGAGCAGAAGCTAACTGCTGAGCGTGCAAAGCTTTCCGAAGGCAAACTGGAAGCGGAACGTACACGTTCGAAGCTGGACATGCAGTCGCGCCAGGTCAGCACGATTGACGAACGCGTCACCGTCGGCCAGGCGGAAGCCGAACAGATCGGTCAACGCCTGCAGCAGATGCAGTTCGACTTCGGCAACCAGGCGGAATCGCTCGCCGAACTCAACCAGGTGACCGAAGACGCCCGCCAGCGCATGGCCGCCAAAAACGACGAGCGCGAGCAACTGCAGCGCAACCTGCGGGAACGCGAACAGACCATCGAGTCCTCGCGGCAGGCGTCGATTCGTCTGATGGGTGAACTTTCGACCCTTAAGAACCAGTTGGCGCAGGTGGAAGAATACCTGTCGTCGGTCGGGCGCGACATGGCTCGCCTCACCGCCGACGAGGAAAGCGCCACCGTCGAACTCGAACGGTTGGAAGGCGTCCGCGTCGACCTCGGCCAGCAGATGTCGTTGCGGCAAAGCGAGCTGCAAAACGTCGCCGAGCAGCGCCGCACTGTGGAAGGTTCGTTGACCCAGCGTCGCACCATGGCGCAGGAATACCGCCGCAAGCTCGAACAGCTTCGCGCGGAACTGTCGCGGCAAAAAGCTCGCCGGGACTCGCTCGAAGAAGTAATTTCCCACCGTACGTATACGACCGAATCTGTCAAGCGGTTGTTTAAGGCGATCGAGCAGGGCAAAGTCGAGGGTTTGAAGCCCGCCGGCGTACTCGCGGACTTCGTGGAAGTCACCGACCCGACCTACGAAAAAGCCATGGAAGTATTCCTGCACGAAGAGTTGGAATACGTGGTGGTGAAGTCGTGGAACGAGGCCGAACAGGGCGTCGAACTCATGCGTTCCGGCGTCGACGGCCGCGCGACCTTCCTGGTGGAGCCGGGCGGCGCGGGCAGCGAACTCGGTCCGGTGCGCACGGTCGAGGGCGGTCCAGCAAATGCGCGACTGAGCGATATCTTACGGTTCACGAACGGCCTCAGCCAGGCGCCGCCGCAGATCCTGCCTCGTATTGCAAATTGCTATTTAACGGATGGCAACGAGAACGCGCAGCGCCTCGCCGTGCAGTATCCCGATTCGTACTTCCTGACGCCGGATGGTATTTCATATCACGGTCTCGCGGTGAGCGGAGGCAAAAAGACGGGTAGCGGTCCACTGGCCCTGAAGCGCGAACTCCGGGAACTGGTTGAGTTTGTCGAACACCGGCAGGCGGAAGTGAATGAGACCGGGACGCAGTTGGAATCTCTCGAAACGGAGATTCAAGGACTGGGCGAAGAACTCGAACGTCTGCGGCAGGTGCAGCAGACGCAGGAAAAAGATGCGCTCGTTCTGGACCAGGAGTTCCGAAAGCTCAAAGACGAGCAGAACCGCGCCAACCAGCGCCTGAACGCGGCACGCGGCGAACTCGGCCGTATCCGCAAGGAGCAGGAACGGGCGACCGAGGTCAAGGAACGGAACACGGTAGCGGTTGCGGAGAAGGAAACGCTGCGTGCCGAGCAGGAACAGTCGCAGGAAGCGGCGCGTTCGGACGTCAGCGAAATGCGCAATCAGTTCAGCCGGGTAACCGAGGAACACGGGCAGTTGCGTGCGGAACTCGCCGGTTTGGAAGAGCGGCGGCGGGGCGAACAGTCCTCGCAGGCTCGCTTGGAAAACCAGATCCGCGAGTTGACGGCCCGCAGCCAGACCCTGGCCGGCGAACTGCAGCGCCTGGCCGAGAATCGCACGGCGCTGTTGACGAACAACACGGAACTCGATTCCCGCGCCAAAGCGTTAGCCGAGGAAATCACGGCACGCGAAGCGGTTACCGCCGAACTGGCGACCGCCGAAGAGGCGTTGCGAACCCAGTTGAACGCCGCCGAAGAGGCTTTGAAGCAGCTTCGTGGCGAGGCGCAAACCTCGCAGGAGAAGCGTTCGGCCACCGAAATTGAGTTGGTGAAGCGCCAAGCCGACCTGAAGTACCTGGAAGAAACCTCGCGCAAGGAACTGAATGCATCGCCCGCGGAGTTGGTTGCGGCAGTGGGCGACGACATCGAAGTTCCCGAAGAGGCTCTGCTCGAAGCCGAGGCTAAGTACCAGGAAACAAAGGCTCGCATTGAAGCGATGGGCGGCGTGAATCCGCAGGCGCTGGAGGAGTTCCAGGAAGCGCAGCAACGCTACGACTTCCTGAACGCACAGCGCCAGGACCTTCTGGATTCGATTCGCGATACCGAAAAGGCGATCGCCGAAATCGACGTGGAATCGCGGAAACGGTTCTCGGACGCGTTTGAAATCATCAACGTGAACTTCCGCAAGATGTTTTCGACGCTGTTCGGCGGCGGAACCGGTGAAATGCGGCTTACAGACGAATCGAACGTTTCCGAATCGGGAATCGACATCGTGGCGTCGCCTCCGGGCAAAAAACTGCAATCCGTCCTACTCTTGTCGGGTGGCGAAAAATCGCTGACGGCGATGGCGCTGCTGATGGCGATCTTCCAATACCAGCCCAGTCCGTTCTGCGTACTGGACGAGGTGGACGCGCCGCTCGACGAACCAAACACCGTCCGTTTGACGAATCTTTTGAAGGAGATGGCGGCACAGACGCAGTTTGTCGTCATCACCCACGCCAAGCGCACGATGGAAGCCGCGCAAGCCCTCTACGGGGTGACGATGCAGGAGCCGGGCGTTTCGAAATTGGTATCCGTGAGGTTCCAGCCGCCGCCACAACAGGCGGAGCTAACACTACAGGCAAACGCGTAGTACTGAGCTAAGGCTATACTGGAATCTGACGCAGTCGGGCTCGGTGACCTTGAGTGAATGCTTCAGGGGTGACCGAGCCCCTTTTTTCTTTGCGATAGGCCTTGCTTACGTTAGGCGCCTCCTCTACTATCAAGACCGGTAATCACAAAGATGTCTACTTCCACGCGACGCCGGATGCTGGAGAGTTGCATTCTCCGAGGTACGCTTTTGGCTGGGGCCGCAACCTCGATGTCACAACGCCAGCTGCTCGCATCCTGGGAACAGGAGGAGGAACGGTCGCACAAACCGACTTCCCCCGACGTCCTGGGTCCGTTCTTTCGAAAAGGTGCTCCCAACAACGGCACGCTTCGCATCGCGGGCGAGCCGGGCTTCCCGTTGCGGGTGAGCGGCAACGTTTGGAATACGAAAGGCCAAAAGGTGGAGGGCGCGCGCCTGGACATCTGGCAAGCCGATCATGCCGGACTTTACGACCTTAAGGGATATCGGTACCGCACTCGTCTGGAAGCCGGGCCGGCCTCGAAATACGCTGTCGAGACGATTCTTCCGGGCCATTATGACGACCGTCCGGCCCAGCATATTCACTACCTGATCAGCGCCCCTGGCCACAAAACGCTCATCACGCAGGCCTATTTCGCGACGGATCCGTTCTTCGAAGGCGATGCCGACAAGAACTTCAAAAAACGGGGCATCGTTTCCAATCGGGAGCTGATCCGGCCGGTGACTCTTATTGAAGCTCCGGGCCAGCCTCGCGCTTCCATTCAGTTCGACATCTGCCTGGAGACGCTCTGAGGTGCAACGCAAGCTGAGCGCCGATGTCGAGATCGGAGACGTGGTCTTTTCCACGGACGGCAAGTTGTTGCATGGTATCTGTAGGGACAACAAACTGCGCGCGTGGGACGTCAGTTCGGGAGCGGTACGGCAAACTATCACCTTCGATAAGGGCGATCGCGGTGCGATTCTAACCGAGCACGGCTGCACCACCGTGGGTGAGGACGGCACGCTTAAGGCGTGGGATCTGACCAGCGGCAAC
Source organism: Acidobacteriota bacterium (assembly GCA_018268875.1). Classification (GTDB taxonomy): domain Bacteria; phylum Acidobacteriota; class Terriglobia; order Bryobacterales; family Bryobacteraceae; genus F-183. The sequence continues at coordinate 15 of JAFDVT010000704.1, read as the reverse complement.
GCCACCAAACGGACT
>JAFDVT010000703.1 GCA_018268875.1 Acidobacteriota bacterium | reverse complement strand
GGACCTCGATCTCGTACGAACCTCGCAGGCTGACCGAAGCTCCAATGCTGACGCTTGCGCCGGCATTGAGTTCGAGCTTCGCAAAATCGCCCAGCGCCATACCGGGAACCGCCAGCGGATTCACCGCCCGCGCGACGTCGAACTTGGCCGACACCTTCAGGTTCCCCGAACCGGCGACAGCGGCCGCGTCGCCCACCGGCATCGCCTGCACATCCAGAACATTACCCGGCACCACGCCGGAAGCGAGAAGCCCGCGCAACGCGTCCTTCAAGCGCGTCTTGGCCGGATTGGCGAACTCGCGCGACGCCCGGAATTCCACCGTGCCACCCGCCGCAAATCCGAACTTCAAGCCGCTTGCGGGGCGGAACCCGCTGCCCGCGCTCAACGACGGCGAAAACACGACCGCCAGCGTCGCGCCGCCGGAGGGAACGACGCTGACCCGCGCCCCTGCGCCGAACTTCCAGTCGACGCCCGAGGTTCCGAACACGCCTTCGTCCGCGAAGTTCATGGCCAGGCCGATGGGCGACTTCTTCAACTCCGCCAGCGGCGTCGCCAACGCGTTCGCGAGTTCCGCGCCGGCGTAAAACCTGGCGACGTCGGCTCGAAAATATTTCGCAATGCCGGAACCGGCCAGCGTGTCCGCCGTGATCAGTTCCACGCCAAGGCGGTCGGTGATCGAAATTTTTGCCATTCGCTATTTCCGTTTCGTGGCCGTCAACCTGGTCGCCGGGCTACCCGGGAGAATTTGCAGCGTGATCTTCAACGTGTCCTTGTCGGGTTCAGCGTCGAGCAGTACGCCGCGCCGGCCGTCAAACGCCGCCAAGGCGAATGACAAGCCGTCGAATCGTCCCATCAAATGCTGTACTCGCTCGCCGCCGGGCAGTTCCAGATCCGCAATCGTGTCGTCGCCGGTTCGCCGCACGCGGAGCGTACCCGCGCCGTCCGCCGCGAGTGCCCAAGTCCCCGCGATATCAGGACCCGCCTCGCCTTGAAAGCCGCAGGTACAGAACGGGGCGGCCTCAATCCGGTATCTCGCGGCGCCCCAGCGTTCGTCCGCGGAAAGGCCGCAAACCGCCACCAAAACGAGCAAGACAAGGCGTACCACGTGCGAATTCTATCATTTGGATCGAAACATTAAGATTATAAATTTGCCAAATCCAAATCGACCGACCGATAATAACTCAATATGGGATGCTTACCGGCCTCTCCCATTGTCCGAGCCAGAAAGCGAGAGGTTTATCACCATGAGCAATCGCGTTTACATCTTTGATACGACGCTGAGAGACGGAGAGCAGAGTCCCGGTTGCAGCATGACCGTGGCGGAAAAGCTCACAATGGCGGCCAAGTTGGCCGACCTGGGTGTGGACATTATGGAGGCCGGGTTCCCGATCGCCTCCGAGGGTGATTACGAAGCGGTAGACGCGGTAAGCCGCCAGTACCCCTGGATGCAGGTTGCGGCCCTTGCGCGGTCCAACAAGCTGGACGTGGAACGCGCCGCCAGTTCGCTCCGCAACGCCAAACGCCCGCGCATCCATACCTTTATCGCCACCAGCGATATCCACCTGGAATTCAAGCTGAAGAAGACGCGCCAGCAGGTGCTCGAGGATGCGGTGAACGCCGTCACCCTCGCCCGCCAGTACGTCGACGACGTCGAGTTCTCCGCCGAGGACGCCTCGCGCACGGACCTGGACTTTTTGGAAGAGATCTCCAAAGCCGTGGTCGCGGCCGGCGCGCGTACCGTCAACCTGCCCGACACCACCGGATTTAGCGTGCCGTTTGAATACGCGAAGATGGTGAGCCGCATCCACAAGGCTCTGGGCGACACCGCCATCGTCAGCGTGCACTGCCATGACGACCTGGGTCTCGCGGTGGCGAATTCGCTCGCCGCGGTGGAAGCAGGCGCCCGGCAGATTGAATGCACGATCAACGGGATCGGCGAACGCGCCGGCAACTGCGCGCTCGAAGAAGTGGTGATGGCGATGAAGGTTCGCAACGATCAATTGCCGTACCAGACGCAGATCGTCACCGAAAACATCTACGCCGCCAGCCAGTTGTTGACCTCGATCATCAGCTTTGGTCCCCAACCGAACAAAGCGATTGTGGGCGCCAACGCGTTTGCGCACGAGGCCGGCATCCACCAGGACGGCTACCTCAAGAACAAGTCCACTTACGAGATCGTGGATCCCAAGTCTGTCGGCGTGCCGGAAGGCAAACTCGTGCTCGGCAAGCATAGCGGACGCCACGCGTTGAGCAAGCGCTGCGAAGACCTGGGCTTTACGCTGACCAAGGAAGAAGTGCAACAGGTGTACACGAAGTTCACCGCCTTGGCCGACACCAAGAAGGGTGTCATGAACGACGAAATCTTACAGATGATCGCGGAAGTGAAGGAAAGCTCGTCCGCGGTCAAGGCCGATTAATCCATGAATCTGAACATCTGCATTCTCCCCGGCGATGGCATCGGGGTCGAGGTCACGCGTGAAGCCGTCCGCGTGCTGGAAACGGTAACCAAGAAGTTCGGCCACACGCTTTCGCTCTCCGAAGGCCTGATGGGCGGCATCGCGATCCATAAAACGGGCAGTCCGCTGCCGCAGGAAACGGCCGACCTCGCGCTGAAGGCCGACGCTACCTTGATGGGCGCGTTCGGTCTGCCGGAGTTCGACAACTGGCCTCCGGAAAAGCGCCCCGAGCGCGGCCTGCTGGCCTTGCGCAAGCTTCTGGGCGTGTACGGCAACCTGCGTCCCGTGCGGTCCTATAAGTCGCTGCTCGATTCCTCGCCGCTCAAGAATCACCTGATCGACGGCGTGGACATGATCATCCTGCGCGAGCTCACTGGCGGCATCTATTACGGTACGCCTCGCGGCATCGAAGGCGCGGGCGACGACGAGCGCGGCACCAACACGATGACGTACACGCGCAAGGAAATCGCGCGGGTTACGCGGATGGCGTTCAAGCTTGCGGGTCAACGCCGCAAGAAGGTAGCGAGCGTCGATAAGTCGAACGTACTCGAAACTTCGCAGTTGTGGCGCAAGGTGGTCAACGAAGTGGCGCCGGAGTTCCCGGATTGCGAGCTGGAACACATCCTGGTCGACAACTGCGCGATGCAGTTGATCCTGGCTCCCAAGCGGTTCGACATCGTGCTGCTGGAGAACATGTTCGGCGACATCCTCAGCGATGAAGGCGCGGTGCTCGCCGGTTCGATCGGCATGCTGCCCTCGGCTTCACTGGGCGATGACAAGGGTCTGTATGAACCCGTGCATGGTTCCGCGCCGGACATCGCCGGACAGAACAAAGCGAACCCGATGGCCGCCATTGGGTCGATCGCCGCGATGCTCGAATACAGCTTCAACCTCAAGGCCGAAGCGCAGGCGGTGTACACGGCGGTCGAGAAGGTACTGGATAGCGGCAAGGTAACGGCCGACCTGCGTCCCAAAGGTACGCCTGCTACAACGGAAGAAGTCGGCAACGCCGTCTGTGAGGCCATCTGATGTCGAACAAGCCACGTACGATTATTGAGAAGATCTGGGATCAGCACCTGGTCG
>JAFDVT010000702.1 GCA_018268875.1 Acidobacteriota bacterium | reverse complement strand
GGGATCGGCCTGGTCCGCCGGAGCCTTGCTACGGTCGCCTTTGGGATCGGTCATCGCGCCACCGATCACGAAGTTTTCTTCTTGCATCCGCCGCAAAAACGCGCGAAGCCGGGCGTGATATTCGGGCGCTATCTCGTACGTCGTCGAATACAGGGCGTTGATCGCGTCCATGCCGACGCAGCGTTGAAAACAGGTGCCGGTCAACTGCCCCAGGCGACGCTGCATGCGGTTCTGCGCAACCACATCGTCCACCGACTCGGTGACGTGCAGGAAGCGGTTGACACGGTGCTCCGCAATCGACGACCAAGCCGAAGCCAGTTCCGGATGCTCCACCGCGAGGTCGTACGTGCGCGCCACCGCATGAATCGAAGGGCGGATCACCGGATGGTCCACAGGCTCGGCGATGCGTTCGCCCAGATAGTAGACTTCCAGGTTCCGGCCGCGTAGCGATTCGATGTAGTCGGCCCCGGTTACGATCGGCACGGGCTTGAGTGTACCATTCAGGTCATGCCGCCGATTTCCCGACGATTCCTGCTGTTCGCGCCAGCCTTGCTCACCGCGCAGAACAAGCGGTTTCAGGACCATTTGTGGGCATCCATCGGCCCGATCTACGCCGCGACGCTCCGCCATCCGTTCCTCACGGGACTCACCTCGGGCACCCTTCCCAAGGATCGTTTCGAGTTCTATCTGAAGCAGGATTCGCTGTACCTGGTCGCCTTTGCGGAAGCGCTCGGCGTGCTTGCATCGAAGGCCCCGCGCGTCGATTGGATGATCACGCTCAACCAGCACGCCATCGATAGCGTCAAGACCGAACGCAATCTGCACGAGTCGATTCTGCGCGGCGCGTCGGCGCAATCCATGGCGCCCACCAACTACGCGTACACCAATCATTTGCTGTCCGCCGTGCATCGCAAACCCTTTGCGGAAGGCTTGTCCGCGCTGCTGCCCTGTTACTGGGTTTACCTCGAAGTGGGCCGTGAATTGAAGAAGCGCGGCTCAAAGAACGCTGACTATCAGAAGTGGATCGATCAGTACGCGAGCGACGGTTATGGCAAAACGGTACAACTGGTTCTCGATATGATCAACCAGGAATCCGCACGGCTCGACGACGGCCGCAAGAAGGCCTGCACGGATCTGTTCACCGCGTCGTCGCGATACGAATATCAGTTCTGGGACATGGCCTGGCGGTTGGAGGAATGGAAACCTTGATTCGACTATTGCTTCTGTTGGCCTGCGTCAACGCGTTCGCACAACAGCCTTTGCGAGTGGGCATTGCGGGACTCGTCCACGGTCATGCCGGCGGCTTTTTCCGGAACTACCTGCAACGCCCGGACCTTCAAATCGTCGGCGTATCGGAAGCGGACCCCACCGTCGTGGCAAAGTATGCGGGCCAATATAAACTGCCCCAGAACCTCCTGTTCACCACGCATGCCGAGATGATGGACAAGGCCAAGCCCGACGCCGTTATGATCTTTTCGAACACCTTCGATCACAAGGCAATCGTCGAACTTTGTGCCGATCGCGGCATCCCGGTGATGATGGAAAAACCCCTGGCGGTCAGCGTCGAACATGCGCAGGCCATCGCCAACGCGCAGCGCCGCAGCGGCATTCCGGTGATGGTGAATTACGAAACCACCTGGTACCCGGTCAACGCGCCAATCCAGCACACTTTGCCCAAAATCGGCGATATTCGCCGCATCGTGACGCATTACGGCCATCAGGGACCGAAGGAAATCGGCACCGGTCCCGAGTTCCTGAACTGGTTGCGCGACCCCGCCAAGAACGGCGCCGGAGCGCTGTTCGACTTCGGTTGTTACGGCGCCAACTTCGCGACATGGCTGCTGCATGGCGAACGGCCGCTGTCGGTCTTCGCGGTGACGCACACCAACAAGCCGGACATCTATCCGAACGTCGACGACGAAGCGACGATCGTCGTGCAGTATGCGAAGGTTCAACTCATCATTCAGCCGTCGTGGAACTGGCCGTTCAGCCGCAAGGACATGGAAGTGTACGGGCAAACCGGCGAGATCGTCACCAGCAATCCGCGCCTGTTTCGCACACGTTTGAAGGACGAAAAGCCTGGCCAACCGGAGCAAACCGCCGTTCCGCTACCGGCCCCGCATGACGATGTGATCCATTACCTCACGGCCGTGGTTCGCCGCCAGATCAATCCCGACCGGTGGGATTTGTCGAGCCTCGAAAACAATCTGCTGGTAACCGAAATTCTCGACGCCGCGCGCCAATCCGCGAAGACCGGAAAAGCTGTCGCGCTCAAGCCTCACCGGTAGAATAGTTGCAGATGATCCGGTCCGAACAAGAGTTGGAAGCACTGCTTTCGGTTCCCTACGAAGAAGACGTACAGGCCCTCGCAAACTTGAAAGGCGACCTGATCCTGCTTGGCGCTGGCGGCAAGATGGGACCAACATTGGTCGCGCGCGCCGTGCAGGCCAATCGCGATCCCAATCGCAAGATCTACGCGGTGGCGCGGCACGGCAACTTCATCGACGGCGCCACCGTGATCCGCGCGGACCTCAGCGACCGAGCGCAGGTAGACGCTCTACCCGACGCCGCAAACGTTCTGTACCTGGTGGGCCGTAAATTCGGCTCGACGGGCGCGGAACATTTGACGTGGGGCGCCAATGCGATTGTGCCCGCCGTGGTCGCCGAACGCTATGTGCGTTCGAACATCGTCGCGCTTTCGACGGGCAACGTCTACCCGTTCGTTCCCGTCGCATCCGGCGGCGCGACGGAAGAAACCAAGCCGTCGCCGATCGGTGAATACGCGTGGTCCGCACTGGCGCGCGAACGCATCTTTGAATACTTCGCCGCCGAGCGAGGTACACCGGTCGCGATCCTGCGCCTCAATTACGCGGTGGAACAGCGTTACGGCACGTTGGTGGACATCGCAAGCAAAGTGCTGGCCAATGAGCCGATCGACTTGACCATGGGCTATTTCAACTGCATCTGGCAGGGCGACGCGAACTCCATCTGCCTTCGCGCGTTTGCCGCATGCAGCACGCCGCAAGCGCGTATTTTGAACATGACCGGACTCGAAACGCTTCGCGTACGCGACGTCGCCAGCGAGTTCGGCAAGCGCTTTGGACGAACGCCGCAGTTCACCGGCGAGGAAGCGCCCACGGCCTTGCTCAACAATGCCGCGGAAAGCGCGAGGCTGTTCGGCGAACCCAAAGTAAGCGTGCCGCAGATGATGGATTGGATCGCCGAATGGCTCCAGCAAGGCGGCGCGACGTTGAACAAGCCGACGCATTTTGAAGTTCGCACGGGGAGCTATTAACGATGTCCGCCTGGCTCGATACGTTGCGCGCGGGCACTGTGATCCCCGCGCATCCCTTGGCCCTGAACGACAGTGGCGAACTCGATGTTCGCCGCCAGCGCGCGCTCACGCGCTACTACCTGGACGCAGGCTCTGGAGGCATCGCCGTCGGCGTCCACACCACGCAGTTTCCGATTCGCGAGGCCGGGCTTTATAAGACGGTCCTGGAACTTGCCGTCAACGAAATGCCGGAGACTTCGATTCGTGTCGCTGGCATTGTGGGGCGCACCGAACAGGCCGTGCGCGAGGCGGAAACCGCGGCCCGCCTCGGCTACCATGCGGGACTGCTGTCGCTGTCCGCGTTCCGCGAAGGCACCGACGACGAGATGATCGCACACGCGGCCAAGGGCGGCGAGGTGTTGCCGCTGTTTGGTTTTTATCTGCAGCCCGCAGTTGGTGGACGTTTGCTCGGCGTCGACTTTTGGCGCCGCTTTTGCGAACTCAAGTCCGTCATCGCCATCAAAAT
>JAFDVT010000701.1 GCA_018268875.1 Acidobacteriota bacterium | reverse complement strand
ACGTCGCGTTGTATGCGCCTGTGCAGAAGCACGTCGACGCTTTGATTCCCGATACGCAGACGCGAAAAGAGAACGTCATCGGGTACTGCTGGACGATTGAAGAGTTCTGCAAAGGCCGTTACCTGCGCTTCCTGTTTGCCGATGCCGACGACGAAACATCGCAACTCTCAGCGCTGGTGGAGCGCGTGGAAGCGGAACTGGCGAGGATCAAGGACTTCCGTTCGTACGAGGATTTTCGCGACCTGGTGGAAGAAATCCGCAACAGCCTAAGCATGTGGGGCCAAGGCTTCGCATCGGGTACGGTGGCGAGCTTTACGCGGCGCCTGGAAGCGGTGATTCCGCGGGCTGGGCACTTGATTCGAGGCAATGTCGCGAACCCGGAGCGGCATCGTATCGACTGGTCGCGCGCCCAGGTCAACGTAATCGACATCCACAATCTGCACGACCGCGCGAAGAGGTTTGTGATTGGCGTTGTGCTGAAGCGGATGTTTGAGGAAAAGGAATCGACGGGGAGTTCGAGGCCTTTGGTGTTTGTGGTGCTCGACGAGTTGAACAAATACGCGCCGAGGGAAGGTTCGAGCCCAATCAAGGAAGTGATTCTGGACATCGCGGAACGGGGCCGCAGCCTCGGGATCATTCTGATTGGCGCGCAGCAGACGGCGAGCCAGGTGGAGCGCCGCGTGGTCGGCAACTCCGCGTATCGCATCGTCGGACGTCTCGATCTGGCAGAGGCGCAGCAGGGCGAATACGCGTTCCTACCGGTGGTGAGCCGCGCGCGGGCGGGGATTTTGAAACCCGGCACGGTGATCGCGTCGCAACCCGAAATCCCGATACCGATCCTGACGCAGTTCCCGTTTCCGTCGTGGGCGACGCGTCCATCGGAAGTCGCAAAGCCGGCGGGCGAAGACGCGTTCCAGGCGCTGAGGAAGCCCAAGAAATGAAGTTTCTGCATACGGGCGACTGGCATGTCGGCAAGCTGTTGCGAGGCCGTTCGCGCATTGCCGAACAGATCGCCGTGTTGGACGAAATCCTGGACATTGCGGTGCGGGAGAAGGTCGACTACGTCCTGGTGGCGGGCGATGTGTTCGATTCGCCGGCGCCGCCCGCCGATGCCGAGCACGCCGTGCTGTCGTTCTTCGCGAGCCTGATCCGGCATGAGATCGGCGCGGTTGTGATTGGCGGCAATCACGATCATCCTCGCCGGCTGAGCGCGTTGCGGCAGTTGCTCGATCCGTTGCGAATTTTCATTCGACCCGAGCCTTGCGCACCCGACGACGGAGCGCTGATCCATCTGGAGAAAGGCAAGGAAAAAGCGGTGGTCGCGGCGCTGCCTTGGATCCCGGACCGGTTGCTGGTGGACACGGCGAAGATGATGTTGCCGGAGGATCGCTGGTACGCGGAGTATGCGGAGGTCGCCGGTGGGTTTTGCGGCGGTTTTGCGCAGTATTTCGAGAAAAACGCGATCAACATCCTGATGTCGCACCTGTTCATTCAAGGCGCGGAGACAACGGCGAGCGAGCGAGCGATCCATACCTCTGCGCCGTTTGCGGTGTCGGGCGCGTACCTGCCGGCGTCGGCGAATTATGTCGCGCTGGGGCATCTGCATCGGCCGCAACTGGTGCCCGCGCCATCGCCCGCGTACTTCTGCGGGTCGACGCTGCAGCTGGACTTCGGTGAGGTGGAACAAGTAAAGCGTGTGGTGTTGATCGAGGCGCGAGCCGGCAAGCCATCGCATGTCGAAAGCATTCCACTCATGCAAGGACGGCGGTTACGCGATGTTCGCGGGAAGCTGGCCGATATTGAGGCTCGACGGCTGGAATTCGGAGACGATTATCTGCGTGTGACGGTGGAGGCCGAAACGGCGCAGGCGGGCATTTCGACGCAAGTTCGCGAACTGCTGCCGAATGCGATCGATATTCGTGTGGAAGCCCGGCAGGTGGACGATTCGGAGTCCGCGGCGGCGATGGAAAAGCTTGCCTCGTTGCAGCCAGCGGACCTGTTCGCCGAGTACTACCGGCAGAGTCAAAAGTCCGAGATACCGCAGGAATTGTTGGATCTTTTCCGCAAATTGCACGGAGACACCAGGCATGAGACCCGTACGTCTGGAGCTTGAGGGGTTCACGAGTTTTCGACAGCCTTGCGCCGTTGATTTTGCGGGACTGGACCTGTTTGCGATCACCGGGCCAACCGGTGCGGGCAAGACTACGCTCATCGATAGCATTCTGTTCGCGCTGTACGGCCGCACGCCTCGGATCGGGCAGGGACACGCTGATTTGATTTCGCATGGCGCGGCCGAAATGAAGGTGCTGCTCGAGTTCCATGTGGGCGCCGAACGGTATCGCGCGTTTCGCCAGGTGAAGCGCAAGGGCGCCGGCAAGCAACGCTTGGATCATCTCGAAGACGGCGACGCGTGGGTGACGATCGCCGACAAAAGTACGCGGATGGACCAGGAGACGCAGCGGATTCTGGGTCTCGATTTTGATGGGTTCACCAAGACCGTCGTGCTGCCGCAGGGAGAGTTCGACCGCTTCTTGCGAGGCGAAGCGAAGAAGCGCCGGGCGATTCTGATTGAGTTGCTGGGGCTGGATGTATATGCGCAGATGATGCGCCGGGCCAATGAATCCGCGGCTACGGACACGGGTCGCGCCAAGCTGATTGAAGATCATGTCGCGAAACAGTTGCTGGATCTGACACCGGAAACGGTTGCCGGATGGGAAGGCGAAGCCGCTGATGCGCGGAAGCACGCGGACGAAGTTCGCGAGGCGCTCGACCGGATCGAAGATGCGATTCCATTGCAGGCCCAGTTGCAGGAGACGCTGCGGTTGCAGCGTGAACGCGAGAGGCTGTCGCAGGAAGTTGCGCCAATGGCCGAGCGTCTGCGGGCGTTGCGTGAAGAGTTGCAGGCCGTAGAGGCCCAAGCCGCTGCCATTCGTCAGGAATGCGAAAAGCTCGACGAAGCGGGTTCGCCGGATCTGCTTCGGCGGCGGGCCGAGGATGTTCGAAAGGCGTTGCGGCGCAAGGCGGACATCGCCAAACATCGCGAAATTCTAGAGAAGCTGAAAGGCGAATCAGACACTCTTGCGGAGGTCGTGAAGCAGGCCGAGGAAGCCTTACAAGCGGCGCGGGACAGGGTTTTTGATGCCGTGAATGCTAGCGCCGCCGACCAGTTACGAGCGCATCTGCATGCGGGCGACGAATGTCCTGTGTGCGAGCAGATGGTGTTGCTGGTGCCGCCGGCGAAGGCGAATACAACGGTGGCGGAAGCGCAGGCCGCGGAAAAGGCGGCCGCCAAGTTGCACGAAGGCGTTCGTCAAAAGCAGTCGACCAACGCCACGAATTT
>JAFDVT010000700.1 GCA_018268875.1 Acidobacteriota bacterium | reverse complement strand
TCCGGCGCGAACGCGATGGCGACAAAATCTTCGAGATTTTTTCCGAAAAAGTAACGATTAATCAGAATCTGAACGACAATCTGTTTCTACTGCCGTCCGATGTCAAGATTTTGAAGGGCCAGTAGTAGCCGAACCGGGACCTCCGGCGGCCGCCGCCGCGGCAGCAGCGCTCCGTTCGCCACCCGGACAGAACTGGTAACCCGCGCCGCGAACCGTCTTGATCGCGCCCTGCCGCTTGCCCGCCGCCAGCTTCTTGCGCAGATTGCTGACGTGCATGTCGATCGAGCGGTCATAGGCGGTAGCCTTGCGTTGGTGCAGCGTTTCCATGAGATGGTCGCGCGACACCGGATGCCCCGCCGACCGCATCAGCACGGCGAGAATATCGAATTCCACCGTGGTGAATTCCACCACCGCGCCGTTCACATCCACCTCTCGCGTGGCGATATTCAGCCGCACCCCGTTCTCTTCGAGCACTCCGCCCTGCGCCTTCGCATCGCGCCGCAGAATGGCTCGCACACGCGCGGCTACCTCGCGAACATGCACCGGAATCGCGATGCAATCGTCCGCGCCCGCCTCCAGCCAGGCGCTGCGCACGTCCGCCGTATTGGTCGCAATGATGACAATCACCGGTACGGCGGAATGCTTGCGAATTTCGCGCAGTTTTCCCGCCCCATGCTGCGAAACCGTCGAGGCGTCGAGCAGCACCAGCGCGCACGGATCCGGCAAAACTCGCGCGGCCGCGGGCGAAAATTCCCGGGTAATCTCAATCGAAAATCCCTGCGCGCCCAAAGAATCGCGAATAAGCGTAGCCGAATCGCTCCCGTTCGTGACCACTAATATTCGCACATTAAGAAAGGTATACCAGTTTAATGCCGCGCGCAAATGCGTTGGAACACTTACCCTCTCCGGCTGCTGTAATAGAGACGTGGCGCGTTCCGTCTTAACGGATAGGAACACACGGAAGGAAGGCGTATCTGAGGATCGAAAGTTTTGTCCGTTTCGCAATCGTGACGGGCGTTGTATTACAGCTGATGTCATGCGAAAAGCCGAAGGCGATCTCTGTCCGCATCGACCCGGCGCTTGCCGCCCTCATCCCGAACGACACCAGGTACCTCGCGGACATCAAGCTCGACAAGCTGAAGGATTCCCTGGTTTACGAAAAACATTTGAAGGACAAGCTGGCGTCGCGCTTCGATGAATTTGCACGCAACACCGGCCTCGACCCCAGGAAAGACCTGTGGGAGATCCTGATCTGCTCCGACGGCAAACGCAACGTCATGATGGGCCGCGGCAAGTTCGCCATCGCCGACCTCGAACCGCGCCTCGAACGCGAAGGGGCCAAGCGCTTCCGCTACAAGAGCTACAACTTTTTCGGCGACGAGGAACGGGCCGGCGCCTTCATCAACGTATCGACGGCGCTGGTTGGTTCCACCGACCTGCTCAAGGAGATTGTGGATCGCAACAACAACCCGTCCATCCCTCCGTCGCTCGAAAACCTGATCGCCGCGGTTCCTCCGGGCACCCAGATTTTCGCCGTGTTCAATGGACTGCCCATGGAAATTCCCGACGTGAAGGATCCCAACTGGGCCAACCTCGCCCGCGTGGCCCGCTCGGTCAATAGCGGTTGGATAGGGATGAATCTAAGCCGGGGGATGAATACCACCATCGTGGCCAACTGCAAAGCGCCGGATATGGCCCAAGGCCTCCAAGGCGCCGCCCGTGGACTACTAGGTTTCGCGCGGCTCAGTACCCCGTCGGACCAGCCGGATGTACTCAAAGCCATCGACTCGGTAGACATACGGGTCGAGCAGTCCACCGTCAAGCTCTCCGCGAACCTGTCCGAGGACGTCGTAGACGGCCTCATGACCGGCGAATTTATGCGGATGTTCCGGGGCGTTCGCTAATCTGCGTCAGTTCCATGCGCTTCAGTTGTCCGCACGCGGCATACACATCCAGGCCTCGCGGCCGGCGCACAAAACAAGGCACCGCGCGCTGCACGATTTCCTGAAAATTGTGCACGCGCTCCGGGGTCGGCGTTTCGAACGCAATGCCGGGTCCCGGGTTCAGCGCAATCAGGTTCACTTTGCAGTTGATGTTGCTCACCAGCTTCGCCACGCGTCGCGCGTCGGCGTCGGTGTCGTTCACATCCTTGAGTAGAACGTACTCAAATGTCAGCTTCTCCCAGGACCGCAGCGGGTAGTTGCGGCATACCTCCATCAAATCCTTCAGGTGGTACTTCCGGGTGATCGGCACGATCTCCTGCCGCTGTTCCTCGTTGGACGCGTTGAGCGAAATCGCCAGCTTTGGCCGCACGGGTTCCTTGGCCAGTTCCAGCATCTTGGGCAGGATGCCGGACGTCGAAACGGTCACTCGCCTCGGGGAAAAACCGACGCCGTTTTCATCCAGCAGGATCCGGGTCGCGCGGATGACGTTGGGCAAATTGAGCAACGGTTCGCCTTGCCCCATCATCACGATGTTGAGGCGGTCGATGGACGTCTCCAAACCGTTCAGGGCCGCAACCTTCAGGATCTGGCCGACGATCTCGCCGGCGGACAGGTTCCGTTCGAGCCCCATCAGGGCGGTCAAACAGAACTGGCAGTTCACCGGGCAGCCGACCTGCGACGAGATACAAAAGGTGTACCGTTCGCCTTCCGGCATCAGCACGGTCTCGACCGTTTTGCCGTCCTCCAACTTCAACAGGTAACGCTGCGTACCGTCGACGGAATCGAACCGGCTCTGCACCTCGGGCAGGGCAAGGCTGTGCGATTGTCCCAGACTGGCCCGAAGATCCTTAGGAAAATTCGATATGTCGTCGATCGACGAAACGCGGTTTTTGTAGACAGCCTCGTAGAGTTGCCGGGAACGAAACGCCGGCAATGCCGGTCCCAGCATCGCCTTCATTTCCGCGAGATCCATCCCAACGATGTTCGTTGTCATTGCAAGATTGGCAACAGTTCGTAGTCCTTCGGAACGAACAGACTGCCCTCCGTAACTCCCTGGGGAGAGGTTCGCTGCCACCGCCGGGCTAGCTCAGCCGAGGTAATTTTGCCGGCGAGGCGCTGCTGAAAGTCAGCGGTAACCGACCGCATTTGGTCAGCGGATTCGTGCACAAACTCGAGCCGGAAGTCCCGGATTCCCGCCTCGATCCAGGAATCAAAATGTTTGCTGGCTTCCTGCGCCTGCGCGCCGAACACCGTATTGCGGCAACCCACATCGGCCATCACCGGGTGCGCGCGCCCCTTATGGTCGCGAACCGACACCTCGTGCTTTTCGCACGGGTGGCCGCAGTTGCGGAAATCGGTTCCGGTCGACAGGAACCGGCAGAACACACAATGCTCCGTATGAAAGACCGGCAGGTGCTGATAGATCACCGCCTCAATCCGGTTTGGCCCGACGTCAAGCGCCAATTGTC
>JAFDVT010000006.1 GCA_018268875.1 Acidobacteriota bacterium | reverse complement strand
CTTCTTCCTGCTGCATGCGAATCTGCGCGATGCGGCGGTTCGCGGTGAACACATCGTCCAGCTTGCTTGCCTGTTCGCCGCCGCCCTTATTGATGCCGTCGTAGAACCGGCCATAATCGCCGGGATAATCGTAAATTTCAAACGCGTCGTTGCCGTTCAGCTTCAACTTGTGCGTCACCGTGCCCGCGGACACGGTCTCGAGAACCTGTTTGTCGGCCTCCAGGTGCCGGTGCGGCAGTTGGAAATGGTGGTCCCACAGCGTGATCTTGCCGCTACGCCAGGTTTGCGAACGCCGGAAGTGCGAAATGCGCATTTCCTCGTCCGGATCCTCGCCGCCCCCGCCCATCGGGTCGAACTTGATCGTCGGAAAGTCGTTGACATCGGTGGTCAGACGTTCCTTGTCGGTGACGATCAGCTTCTGTGCGCCCGGCGTGAACTTGAAGTAGTAATAAATCCCTTCTTCTTCCATCAGGCGCGATGCGAAATCGAAGTCCGACTCGCGGTACTGCACGCAGTACTCGCGCTCCTTGTACGTCCCGTCGATCTGATACTCGACGTCCACCCCTTCCAACACGGCGCGCAGAATGTCGGGAATCGTCTTTTGCTGAAAGATGCGGCTGCGCGACTGTTGCGTCAGCGTCCAGACGCGCGGCACAACCACCAGACTGTATTCGGTAAGCTCAGTCCCCCGCGTGCCTTGCGAAACTTCAATGCAAAGGCCCGAAAACGGGCGGGCCGGCTTGTTCGCCGCGTCGGGTGACGCATTCAGGCCAAACACAATGTCTTGGCCAATCAACTTGTCGAACTGAACGTCGACGTCGTTTTTGGCCTGTACTTCCAACTGATACCGGTACAGTTCCGACATCGCCTCATAGCCGGAAAACGTTTTGAGCAACAGCTTATCGGCGCCAAGGGGCGTCTTCAGGTACAGAAATCGGGGTGTAGTTTGATATTGTTCGGCAGCCGGCATTTTCGTTTCTCCTCAGGATTCCCTGTTCGCTTTTCTGATCTTTTCTTTTTCTTCTTCTTCAATCCGTGCCATGCCGCCGCCGCTCCATCCTGTGGTTCGCCTGGCCGCCGGTGCGGCGGGGAGGCTTGTTCGCCCCCCACCCACACCGGCGCGGTCAGCATCGCGGTTCTACGACTGTTCGTAGGCGAAGTTTCCGTCTTCGCCTACGCTTACATTCACCGTCGAAATCTTCTCTCCGGTCGCCATCGATTCCAGAATCTTGCGCGACATATCCGGCAACATCGTGTTGGTGAGGATGTTGTCGACGTTGCGCGCGCCCGATTCCACTTCCGTACAGCGCTTGGCCACTTCATCCACCAGAGCCTCGGTATAGGTCAGGTTGATCTTGTGATTCTGCGCGATCCGTTTCTTGATCTTGTTGATCTTCAGCCGGATGATCTTCTTCAGGTTTTCATCGCGCACCGGGTAGTACGGAATGATCACCATGCGGCCCAGAAACGCGGGTTTGAAAACCTTGTCCAGTTCCGGCTTCATCGCCTTCACGATGCCTTCGGGCGAAGGCGCCGTTTCGGGATCGGCCACCAGCTTCATGAGCGTGTCGGTCGCCGCGTTCGACGTCAGCAGGATGATGCAGTTCTTGAAGTCGATCTCCCTGCCCTGCCCGTCCTCCATGCGTCCCTTGTCGAACACCTGGAAGAACAGTTCGAGTACGTCCGCGTGCGCCTTTTCCACTTCGTCGAGCAGGACAACGCTATACGGCTTGCGGCGAACCGCTTCCGTCAGCACTCCGCCTTCGCCGTAGCCCACGTATCCGGGAGGCGAACCCTTCAAGGTCGACACCGTATGCGCTTCCTGGAATTCCGACATGGCGATCGTGATCATGTTCGTCTCACCGCCATACAACTGGTCGGCCAGCGTAATCGCCGTCTCCGTCTTACCGACGCCCGACGGACCCACCAGCATGAATACGCCGATCGGCTTGTCCGGATCTTCGAGGCGAGCCTTGCTCGTGCGGATGCGCTGGGCGATCTGCACCAGCGCGTGGTCCTGCCCGATCACCCGCTGGTTCAGGATATGCTCCAGCTTCAGGATCGTTTCCACTTCATCGCGCAGCATGTTGCCGATCGGAATTCCGGTCCAGGCCGAAACCACGTCGCCGACAATCTGCTGGTCGACGCAGGCGCGCATCATCGGCGTTTCACCTTGCAAGGCGTCGAGTTCGGCGTTCAGCTTCTGATACTCGGCTTTGTCGGCCGCCGTATCGTCTTCCGGCTTTGCGTCCTCGAGCTTGTTGCGCAGTTCGCGGATCTTGACGATGTAGTCCTTTTCCTTCTCGAACCGTTCTTCGAGCTCCTTCAGCTTGGCCGAGGTCTTTTCCTTGTCCTTGGCAATTGCCTCCAGACGCTCGGCATGGTCATGACCCGTATTGGCTTCGCGCGTCAGAACGCGTTCCTGCACTTCGAGGTCGTCCAGCTTGCGTCGCGCGTCTTCGATCTGGCCGGGCGTTGCGTTCTGTCCCAGCGCGAGCCGTGCGCAGGCCGTGTCGAGTACGCTGACCGCCTTGTCCGGCAACTGCCGTCCGGCGATGTAGCGGTGCGAGAATTTCACGGCGGCGTTGATGCCGTCGTCGAGGATGCGGACGCCGTGGTGCTTTTCGAGCGAACCGACGATGCCGCGCAACATCACCTGGCAGACTTCCTCGGTCGGCTCCTCGACCTTTACCACCTGGAAGCGCCGGGCGAGTGCCGGATCCTTCTCGAAGTACTTCTTGTATTCGGCCCACGTGGTCGCGGCCAGCGTGCGCAGTTCGCCGCGCGCCAGAGCCGGCTTCAGCAGGTTGGCCGCGTCGCCCTGGCCTTCCTGACCGCCCGCTCCGATCATCGTATGCGCTTCGTCGATGAACAGAATGATCGGCGTCGGCGAATTTTTGACTTCCTCGATCAGGCCCTTCAGCCGGTTTTCGAATTCGCCCTTGACGCTCGCGCCCGCCTGCAGCAAGGCGAGGTCCAGCGTACGAACCACGACGTTCTGCAGTGCCGGCGGCACGTCCTTGTTGGCCACACGGATGGCAAAGCCTTCGACGACGGCCGTTTTGCCGACGCCCGCTTCGCCGGTCAGAATCGGGTTGTTCTGACGGCGTCGCATGAGGATGTCCACCACCTTGCGGATCTCTTCGTCGCGGCCGAGGACCGGGTCAATCTTGCCCTCCTGCGCGCGCTCGGTGAGATTGATGGTGAACTGGTCGAGGTTCGGCGTCTTGCTGCCGGGCTTTACCTGTCCGGGCTGTCCGCCGCTGGCGCCCGCCGCGGTGGCGGCCGCAACTTCCTGCGCTTCCTCGGCGCTGGCCGAGACGTAGCTTCGGAAGTCCTTCTTGAGCGCGTCAAGCTGAACCTTGCCAAGCTCGCGGGACACGTCACGCGCGCGGCGCGCCAGGTCCTCATCGCTCAACAGCGCGACCAGAATATAGCCGGTGCGAATGCGCTGGCTGTTGTATTCCAGGCTGCCGTAGGTCCAGGCATCCGTCAAAATCCGCATGATCCGGGGACTGATGTCCGGGCGGTCGCTACCCCGCTTGAACTTGTCCACCGCACCTTGCAGTTCCGCTTGGCAACGCGAACCGTCCACGCCAAACTGGTGGAGAATCCGCGCAAAATCGCTATCCGCAATTCCCAGCATTTTCAACAACAGATGCTCGACCTCGACGGTGTAGTTGGTGTGCGACATGCACGATGCGATCGCACCGTTCACCGCTTCCAGCGTCGTCTTGTTCAAGCGTTGTTGAAGGGACTTCAGATTACCTGTCATATAGTTAGTTGGCCTCCGCAGGCTTGCCGTTCGTTTGTCTTATCTACACCCGCGTGTGGGTCGTTTGGATCCTGCTCACCTATTAAGCGTGAAACGGCCTTCAAACCGCTCGAAAGTCAACCTGTTCCAAACGTACACGCGGCTAAATCCGCAAAATTGTATCATCGGGGTCGCGATTCATCGCCTGATTCTTCGACCACGATACCCACCCCAGTCTGGGGCTCCGGTCTCCCGTCGCGCCCAGCTCGCAAGGCGGGGTTTGTTCCCTTTCTAGTACCAGTTGCACCTGAAAATCGAACTCCCACCCGGCGTAGAACCGCAGAATCGCCCGCAGTGGCTCGTACGCCGTCCCGGTGGGCAAAAAGTCGAGATACTGCTTCAGCGTCAGCGGCCCCAGACGAATCAGGACGCCGCTTTGCTGGTCCCAGATTTCATCGCCCACAATGGCGCCCACGCCCATTTGCTCGGAAATCGTGTTCGCCCGGTCGAACTTGCATTGGTTCGGAATCTCGAGCGCGTACCAGGCGCCCACCAATTCTTCCACTTCCACGGGAACGTCGAAGTAATCCCACAGGATTTGGCGCAGTCCCGCCGCCGGACGCGTGTGCATCGACAACAGTCCGGCGTAAAACAGAAGCGAATCGTCGCTCACCTTCTGCCGGTTGGCCAACCCCTGCGTCCCGATTCCGATGATGTCCATCAGAATGCGCGAAAACCGGTCCCGCTCCTCGCCGTGCCCCAGTTGTGGCCGTTCGTACGCGATGGTGAACCGGTACTTCTCCCACGCCTGATAAAACAGCGAAATCATGCGGTGGTTGAAGGTGTCGAAAAAGTCCTGCATCGTGCGGTCGCGCACGCGCAGACGGTCGCGGATCAGTTCCGTATAGTAGTGCGGCAGCACACCCATCGGCCCGGTGAGCCCGAAGAAGTTCACCACCATCACCGGGGCCTTGGAACCTTCGTCCGGCGTGGGCCAGCGCAATTCCTGCACCTGGCTTGCCGGAAACGCCAGATTCTGGTGTACGCTGAACCGCACCACCTCGCGTCCGGGACTGTTGAACCGCCCCACCGGCGTCCGCTCGGGCTGCATGCGCTCGAGCAAACGGATGAGTTGAAAGAATTTGAACTCCGGCGTGTAAGACGCGGGGTTACGCCGCTCGTCGGTCTCGAGCAGTTCGCGGATTTCGTTGTACCGCCAACGCGTTTGGGCGAGGTTTGCCCCGCTTACCGGCGCATCCTCCAGGACCTCGTCTTCGTCCAGAAGCCCGGCGGCGTCTTCCGCTGTGACAGCGCGGTTTAGAGCAGTATCTTCTGCCCCGCTCTCGGAGGCCATTCCTTGAGAGGCTCCTTTCGCTGCCGGGTGCGCACTTGCAGTTGCGTAAAGCTGTTCATCGAGGAATACAGCGCCAGGAACCGCTCGATGACCATGGAAAACAAAAGTGCGCCGCCGCCCACAAACTGGTCCTCGTCGAGTTCCATCTCCACGCGCGTGCCTCGCACAAAGGCGATGCCGTTTTCCGAAAACACCCGCGCGAACTGGCGGCTCCCCTGCATTTTGAGAATTCCTGAAATCTGCTTTTCCGTAAATGCCGTTCCCGCGTAATTGTACAGCTTCAGCATCTCGCGGAAGGACTCGGCCGGCGGCGGAGGATTGTGCTGCTGCGAGGCCGCCTCGGCTGGCTGTTGCGTCCGCCGCGGGTCTTCGGTCAACGACAGGTAGTTCAACGTCAGGTGCGACATCAGCCGCCAGTACGCGCCTTTGCCCATCGGAGGCCGCACCGCGTTGGTCGGCTTGCCGAGCGCGACAATGCGCTTTACCGCCGCGCTGCCTTCAAGCTCGAAATCGCCGAACTCACTGCCAAACGGAAGCCTTGCCGGCAGATCGCGGTTCGTGCACAGCGTGCGAACGGTCAACACATCGACGTCCGGCCGCACCGGGCGTGTCGAGAGATCCACCATCGACAACGACACATCCGTACCTTCGTCGTTCTTGCGCGCCGAACGATGCCGGTGCGCAAGCCAGAACGTCTCATTCGAATCCTTCACCGTCCCGTGGCGGTACGAATAAAACGGATGGAACCGCAGCACCTCGTTCGTATTGGTGTCGGTCGATATCACGTCTTCGATCGAAAACACCTCGGTCGCCATCGGCCGGCGAACGTCGGGAATCACGAAGTATTCGAACTTCCGCTGGTCGAGCAGAATCGGTTCCGCCGTCTGCGGAAACAGGTTGATGGCCGGCGTGCAGTTCATCCGGAACGTCTTCGCGTTGACGCCCAACTCCAGGTTCTGCCGCCGGTCGAAGTGTTCGAACGGCGAAATCAGAAACAGGATCTCCGCCCGTTCCTTGATGCCTTTCATCCACGCCAGGTCGACGCCCGACAGGTCGAAAAACAGGAACTTTTCGGGCAGCGCGAAGTATTCCTGCAAGAGCCGGTAGCCTTCAAACGACCGCCGCGGATACGGCAGCATAGCCTCGGCGGTATCGAATCCCACGGGCCGCAGATGATCTTCCGGCCGGAGAATCGTCGGCTGCACGCGCGAGTTCACCGACGGATCGCGCACCAGGATCTGCACGCAATTGCAGAACAGCAGTTCGTAAATCGTGTTGGCGAGCGTCGGTTCAGCGGCGATGTGGAACCGGATGCTCTTCATGTTGAGCTTGGAAAACTGGACGCCCTGCGGCGCCCGCAGTTCCAGCCGGAACGCGCCGATCGCCTCGTTCAGCTTCACCGGAGGCGTCAACCGGTCCGGCGTCTTCCACTCGGCCTCGGTCACCGTCACCGGCCACACCGTGGTCTCGTACGACGTCTGGAACTCGCACGGCACCCCGTTTACGGGCCGCGATTTCAGCGGCGAACCCTTGACGATGTGCTGCGGCGCCGTAATGCCGCCCTTGTCCGCGTCGAGGTGCATTTCGACAATGCAGGAACTCGGCACCGGCCGCAGATAGTGCGGATACAGGATGTTCAGCAGCGCCGACGTGATCTCCGGAAACTCGTCGTCGATCTTGAGGTGGACGCGCGCCGCCATGAACGCGAACGCTTCCACCATGCGTTCGACGTGCGGATCCTCGCACTTGTCGACGTCGAGCAACAGACGCCCGGCGATCTTCGGGTACTTCTGTGCGAATTCCGCGCCCATCTGGCGCATGAAGGAGAGTTCGCGCTCGTAGTAAAGGAGGAGTTCGTCGCGCACCGGACGCTACTTATCCCCCATCAACTGAAATTCGCCATTGCCCGGATCGCGAACGCCGTCGAAGAAAATCTGCTCCGGCGCCGGATCCATCTGCAGCAGCGCTTCGATCTTGAAGCGCAGAATGCGCGTATCCCCCGATTCGGAATCGAGCACCGTCACGCGGACGTCCCGCAGCCTCGGCTCGAACTGGTTGATCGTGTCCTCGATATGGCCCGAAAGCTCGGCGCGGTCGTTCGAGGAATTCAGACTGTAGGTCGTAAAATCCGGCAGCCCGTAGTTGTGCAGCGACTTCTTGCAGTCCGGCAAATCCTCGCCGGCCGCTTCGTTGATCCGCCGCGTATTCAACAGCCACTGCAGGTCGCGCCGCACCGAGGTCCGGTACTCTTTCAGCATTTTGGCGCGCGAAAATTGAGGGTCGACCAGCTCGCGAGGTTCCAGGTCCAGAAGCCGGTCGACCACCGATTGCGTTATGTTGCCTTCGAACTCTCTTGCCACCGATCCTTTAGTCTACCTGTCCGCCCAACGTTAGCTGGGCACGGCGATCGACAGGGCCTTGGCCGGGTCCAATCGCGCGATCGTCTTGTACAGTTTATTGCGAACTTCCCAGTCCGCGCCTCGCCGCTCAAGCAGCGAGAGGAACGACGCGAGAAACTCGGCCAGCCACGGCCCCGCTTCCCATTCCTCGAGTTTGTGGGCCTCCACCTGCGCCAGGCATTCTTCGACGTAGCTCAACGCCAATACGTCGTTCGTACTTTCAATCAACAGCCAGGCAATCTGCGCCTTCCGCTCAAAGCGGCCGCGACCGTTCGATTCCTTCGCCAACTGCTGGTTCAGCCAGCTAATCGCGCTCGAAAGGCTCCCCGACCGGTAATAATCTTTGGCCACTTCAAAAGCGTCGCGACCCGAGAACTTGGGCGGCGGCGGAGGCTCCGGCGGCGTGTCCGGAATAACGCGCGGCGCCAGCGGCTGCTCCTGTTGCACTTCTTCCAGCCATTCGCGAGTCTTCGTGTTCGCCGTCGGCGAATCGTCGAGCAACTGCCAGCGCGGCAATTCGGGCAGGTCCGCCAGCAAGCCCCGCAGATCGTTCTTGATCGCGTTGGCCACCAGGTCGTAACCCAACTCCTGCGCCGCCTTCACCGCGTAACGATGCACATCGAGCCACGCCCTGCCGCCGGGACCCGCCATTACCGTTTCCGCCGCGTTCAGGCACTCGCTCCAATCGCCGTTCAAAAACGCCCGCTTCACGTTCTGCCGCTGCTCGGTCGGCGGCGCGAGCAACTCGCGCGGATCGGGTTCCGAACCAAGACCGCGCAACTCGCCCCACCGGAAGCCCCGCAGCATCATATACGGTCCGGGATTGGCCGGATCCTGTTCGCGCAGGTACTTGCAGATCGCCTCGAGGCGAATGGCGACTTCTTCCTTGTTCGCCGGAATGACGCCGGTGACGGTGATGCCTCGCGGCCCGCCCGTCCCACCGTACGCCGCGCCGCCGGCCGTTTCGGCCATCGCCGGATCGTCGGCCGCCGCGTCGTCCGCTTCCGCCGGACCATCGGTGATCCCACGCGCCTTCAGCCAAAGCTTCACCGTGTGGCGAACCTCGGTGAGATGCGTCTTCAAGGAACCGAACGTCGGCGCCTGGTCCCCGAACTTCTCGTCGGAAATTGCCGACAAGGCATCCACCGACTCGATGCAACCATCGAGCGATGCCGCCACCGCCTGCAAGAATTCGTTCGGCGTCGCCTTGTCGGCGATCTCCCACTCTTCCGGCGTAACTTTGCCGTCGGCCACCGCCTCCGAACGGATCTTCTGCTTGTTCTCGTCCCCGTCCAGATCCGCTTCGAGCGGAATCTTGCGGCTGTCCTGGTAAATCAGGATGTTGTAGCCGTTCTTGAGCAACGGCGCCTGCTTCACCGGCAGTTCCAGACGCGCGCCGACCCAGTCGAGCGGCGCGGCGCGAAGCTCCAGGTCGCCGTCCTCGATCTCCGGATAGCAGCCGTCCCAGAACGTGTCGACGATGCCGCGCAGCAGGTCCAGGCCTTCTTTCAAGCCTGGATAGCTGTGCACTTTGAGCAGCGATTCGGTCAGCCACGCGCTGATCTGCAGATCCTTCGAGCGCGTCGCCACCGTCTCGCTACCCAGCTTGATCACCGTCTTGTGGTCGGCGGTTTTGAGCTCCCGCTCCCAGTCGCCGGCGGGGGCGTCGTCGTCTTCACGGCGCGCCTCCTTCAGCTTGTCCATCACCGGGTCATAGTACAGATTGACCCCGGCGGGATTGTCTCCGGCGATCGGATTGAGAATGTCTTCGCGCAGTATCGGCATCTGTACCTTGCTCTTCGGCTCCCTGGTCCGGCTACCTTAGTCCTCTTGCGGCGCCGCGTTTGGATCGGCGTTGAACTCGATCTTGGCAAAGTCCATGATCGCGTAATCTTCGTTGTCGACCAGAAACGTCTTCATGCCATACGGAATCGGATCTTCGCCGGCTGTATCCCACACCGTCAGCCGGCCCAATTTGACCTGGTCATCGGCGTTCTTGTGCGAGAACGGAAACAGCGCCGGCACCAGAACCTCGCCCAGTTCCGTGCCTTTGAAGGACGGACCGGTGCGGATAAACGCGGGCCGCCACAACAGGTCGCGCAGCTTCGTCACCGGCTGAAATTCGATGCTTTCGATGTGCTCAAGCCCCATCCACAGGTATGCGCCCGCCGCGAACAGTTCCATGCGCGCGCCAACGCGCGGGTCCGAATCCTCGAACCATTCAAAGGCTTTCGCCTCGCCGTTGTTCAGCGTCACGGTGCCGCCAAAGAGCTTGGTTTCATCCACCGGTGTGGTGGGAAAATCCTGATCGGCAAAGGTCTTGTGGCGCACCCGTTCGCCATGCAGCGCCGACATATACAGCACCGCGCCCATCTTTGCCTCGCCGCTCACGTCGGCCAGGAGGTTCAGGTGTTTGTCGGCCCGTTCGTATTCCCCGGCAAAGCACAGCAGTTCGAACAGGAACGTGCGCCGTTTGGCGTCGCCGGGATTGTCCCGGAGTTCCGCGGCCAGGCTCTGAATGGCCTCCTGCAGCTTGCCTTCTTTGTACAGCGCTTGTGCTTTCACAGCAATGAATCCCCTCTCGTTTCGCTTCGTTGCCTGGAAATGGCCCGGAAATGTCAGATTGTATCAGCCGCATCAAGTGGACGGCCGAACGGCAAGAAGGCGGTGTAGCCGGGGCGTGCCCGTTTCGAAAACGTCACGCCGGGAAACACCGCCTTTACTGCCGGTTGTATTGCGCCTACTGGCTAGACCTTCTGGCCCTTCTTGATGTCGTAGCCAGCCTTGATGCCAGCGCCGAGCGTGCCGTCTGGCTTCTGCGGCTTGTATTCCATCTCGATCTTGGTGAAGTTGAACGACACCTGGTCGAGGGGGAGAGTTTCGCTGCCTTCGCTACCGCCGGTCTGGTAGGACGAGATCAGGATGGCGCTGAACTTCCATTCGACGAACGTCTGCTGATCACCGCCCGCCTGGCGGACGTGCAGGATTGCGCTCGGGATGTGTTGACCGGCCGCGCAAGCCAGGAACAGCTTCGGCGAGCTCACGCCGTAGCTGATGACAAAGTG
>JAFDVT010000069.1 GCA_018268875.1 Acidobacteriota bacterium | reverse complement strand
TACGCCGCGCGGTCGCCACTGGCGGCGGTGCGCCATTCGCCAGTTACGGCGGAGGCGGTGTCGATGAACTCTTCGGCCGTGACGCGCCGCGGCGTGGGACCTTCGAAAACCGCATGCCCGGCGGCGACCGTCGGCATCTGGTAGGCGCGCGAGGTCATGATGCGCTCGATGAGTTTTTTGATGTCCTGGCCGTTTTCGTCGAAGTCCACGGCAAGCCAGTCGAGAAGGTCGGCATTCCAGGGTTGGTTGTCCATTTCGTCGACGGGTTCGACGATGCCTTTGCCGATGAGGCGCTGCCAGTAGCGGTTCACCAGGGTTCGCGTGACGCGGCCGTTCTGGGGATGCGTAAACAACGCGGCGGCGGCCTTGCGGCGGCTTTCCGTGGTGGTGCCGATGTCGATGCCTTTGGCGAGTTCGGGGTACAGGAACTCCGGCTTCTGGATCTTGCCGGTCTTCATGTCGCAGCGGACGAGTTCGAGTTCATTGGCTTCGCTGAAGAAGGCCGCAAGGCCGTACGCCTGGGCGAGGCGGTACTTGTTGATGAAGCTGTCGTGGCAGGAGGCGCACTTGAGGTTGATGCCGAGGAACACCTGCGCGGTGTTCTGCGAGGCCTGCATAAAGGGCGTCTGGCTCGCGTTGATGTCGCCGCGCCAGTTGACGCCGATCAGGAAGCCTTCGGGGCCGTCCTTGCCGGGATCGACGAGTTCGTGAACCATCTGCCGGTAGGATTTGTTGGACTGCAGCGAATCTTCGAGCCAGCCGGTGATCGACTTGCGTTCGCCGTGGTAGACGACGCCGATGTCGTTGCGCAGCATGTCGTTCCAGAAGCTGATCCAGTGGTCGGCGTAACGGGTGTTGTTGGTAAGCAGGGTACGGATGAGCTTGGCGCGCTTGTCGGGGTCCTGGGACTGCTGGAAGTCCTCGAGTTGCGACGGCGTGGGCGGGATGCCCAGGGTATCGAAATAGACGCGGCGGGCGAATTGGGCGTCGCCGACGGGGGCCGCGGGCGTGATGTTGTTCCGCTTCCAGTATTCGTTGAGCAGACGGTCCACGGGGTGGCCTGTGCCTTCGGGCAGCGCGACCTTGCGAGGCGCGACCGGCGCTTCCCAGGTGGATGCTTTGGCGGTCATCTCCGGCCATGCGGCGCCTTCTGCGATCCACTGCCGGATTTTAGCGACCTCGGCGGGCTTGAGGGGCGATCCGGTAGGCGGCATGACGGACTTTCCGCCTTCGCCCAGGATGCGGGTCAACAGCAGGCTGGCATCCGGTTTGCCGGGTACGATGGCCTTTGCGGCGCCCGCGCCGGTGGTGAGCAAAAGTCCGGCCTGCGGCGCTTTGCCGCTATGGCAAGGCATACAGCGGGCGGCGAGGATGGGGTGAACTTCCATAGCAAAGTCCACGCTGGCGCCATAGATGAACAGGGGGCAGGCGGCCAGCATCGCGGTTAACGTCCAAAGCCTGGGCATTCCATCCATACTGTATCCGATCGCCATAAACCCGTAACATCGCGCGGGCGGGGCTCGTCGTTATGCCCATGGAAGCGACGGCTCACGCGCCGGGCGTGCGACTATCCGAAGCCGAACGAAAGAGAATGGCGGACGCGGCGTACATGCGTCTGCGGCAAGGCATTTTGGAGCAGCGGTATCCGGCGGGCG
Organism: Acidobacteriota bacterium; assembly: GCA_018268875.1. Taxonomy (GTDB): domain Bacteria; phylum Acidobacteriota; class Terriglobia; order Bryobacterales; family Bryobacteraceae; genus F-183. The sequence continues at coordinate 2,264 of JAFDVT010000069.1, read as the reverse complement.
AACGTTTGTCGATCGAGGAACTGGCCGTGGAGACGGGCGCGGGATTGGCGCAGGTGCGGCAGGCGATACAGAGGCTGGCGGCGGACGGACTGGTGGAAGTCCGCCCGCGTTCAGGGACGTACGTCGCGGGCATCACGGTGGCCGAGGTGGAAGAAGTTTGCGACGTCCGGCGCGCGCTGGAATGTCTGGCCGCGGAGACCGCGGTTTTGCGCATCACAGGCGAGCAGATGTCACGGCTTCGCACGCTGGCCAGCGAGATGAACGCGCTGGTGGTGGAGACGGACGCGCAACGCGACCGTCACGAGCGGCACAACGAGGAATTTCATCGTGTACTGGTTGCCGCGTCGGGCAACGCCAGGTTGATCGAAGTCTACGACGACCTGAAGTACCACATGCAGGCGGCGAGGCTGCATGCGTTGGGTAGGTTGGACTGGAAGCGCAGCCTACCCGATGAAAAACAGGAGCACAGCATGATTCTGCATGCGTTGCAGATTCGCGATTCCGACCGGTTGAAGGTGGTGCTCCGCCAGCACATCGATCGCGCCAAGGCGGCGATGGTGCAGGCTCTGAGCGTTCCTTCCGCCCGCCTGGGATCGTAAGCCTCAGCTCTGCTTGCGGCGTTTGCGAAGCCAGGCGCCGAGGATACCGGCGGTGCTCAGCATTCCGTAGGTCGACGGCTCCGGTATGTCGGACATCTGCGGTACGCCGTCCGCGAGGATGAGGTTGTCGATATTGATGAACCCGTTGCCAGTGGTGTTTTGAAACTTCAGCGACACGATCGGCGTGTCGCTAATCACGCCAAAGAAGCGAGTTGTCGTGGTGGCTGGCTGGATGTTGCCGACCGTTAACGGGTCGACGCCGTTGTCCACTGTGACCGTGCCGGCCGACGGTGGATCCACGGCCTGGTAGTCGTCGTCGAAGAAGAAGTATCCCCCGATGGCGTAAACAGGCGCGGTGAAGTTTGAAACCAGCAGGTAGGCGGGTGACGTGTTGGTGGACAGTGACCGGTCGCCGCCGATGGTGATGCCCCAAAGTCCGTAGTTGCTTTGGATGTCGTACTGTATGGGACCGCCCTGCAAAGCCAGGGTGTTGGTGCCGAGGCTGCCGTCGGGGATACTCGAAAACGTTTGTTCAGAGTAGCTCTGGAGAGCAGCCAAAAAATCATTGCGGTTCGTGAAGCTTATCGTAGCGGCGCCCGCCGGTAAGGCGGCGACGACCGATAGAGCCAGAATAGGAAGTACTCGGTGGAGGTTCATCAAAAGTTTCAGATCTCGAGTACAGAATATGCAACGCAAGTACATGTGACCATCCCTCGTTGGTTGGGGTACTTACGTCCTACATCCAACAAAAACCCGAGACTATCCCGTTTGTCATAGGGCGCGGTGTGGGACACTGGGGTTTAGGAATGAGTATCAAAAAGACCGGCAAAAAAAGGCCGTTTGAAGTCCGCGGCATCGAAGTCGCAAAGCTGCCAAACGGCGTGCGCGTCGTGTCCGAACGTATGTCGCATGTCCGGTCGGTGTCGATTGGCATTTGGATCGGGACGGGTTCGCGTTGCGAATCGGAGCCGGAAAACGGGATTTCGCACTTCCTGGAACACATGGTGTTCAAAGGGACGAAAAACCGGTCGGCGGAAGAGATCGCCAAGTCGATCGACGCGATTGGCGGTGGGTTGGATGCGTTCACAGGCAAGGAACTGGTCAGCTACAACACCAAGGTGCTGGACGAGCATCTGCCGGTGGCGTTTGAAGTTCTTTCCGATCTCGTGTTGAATCCGTTGTTCCGGGATGAGGACATCGACAAGGAAAAGAACGTCATTCTGGAAGAAATCAAGATGGAACTGGATTCTCCGGAATATACGGTTCATGAGATTCTCTGCAGCAACTTCTTCAAAGGCCATGCGCTGGGCCGTTCGATCATCGGCACGCGGAAGCATGTGAAGTCCTTTACGAGGAAGATGCTTCTGGACTATTACCGGCGCGTGTACGAGCCGTCGAACATCGTGATCACGGCGGCCGGCAACATCGACCACAAGGAAATTTACGCGCTCGCCGAGAAGTACTTCGGATCGCTGAAGCCGGTTCGCAAGGCCAAGCCGGATGTGCCCCCCGCGCCCCGCGCCTCGATCGTGCTGCGCGACAAAAAATCGCTCGAACAGGTGCAGGTGTATGTCGCCGCCCCGTCGATTCCGATTGCGCATAAGGACCGCTTTACCTGCTACCTGCTGAACACGATTCTGGGCGCCGGTGTGAGTTCGCGGCTGT
>JAFDVT010000699.1 GCA_018268875.1 Acidobacteriota bacterium | reverse complement strand
GAGCGGTCGGGAACGTGGCGGTTTCGCTGGTCGGAGACGACTGCTTGGGCTGTTCGAAGGTCGCAAAGAAGAAGGTCTTGTTCTTCTTGATCGGACCACCGAGCACGCCGCCGAACTGGTCGCGGCGGAAGACCGGCCGAACCTGCCCGCCGCGGTTGGCAAACCAGCTGTTGGCGTTCAGGGAATCATCGCGCATGAAGTAGTAGCCGGTGCCGTGGAATTCGTTGGTGCCGGACTTGGTCACCATGTTGATGACCGCGCCGCCCGTTTGGCCGTACTCCGCGGGGAAGAAGTTCGTCTGCATCTTGAACTCCTGCACCGCGTCCACCGAAGGCTTGTACTTCAGGTCGGTGATGCCGGAATTCTGTTCGACGGTGGTGACGGTGACGCCGTCCACCATGACATCGGACGTCGAGTTGCGCGCCCCGTTGGCGCTAAAGTTGGTGCTGGTGTCGCCACGGCGGCCCGCCGCGCCCACCACGCCCGGCGTCAGGTAAGCCAGGGCCAACGAATCGCGTCCGATGTTGGGAAGCGAAATCATGTACTTGTTGTCGACCACCTGCCCAAGGCTCGCCTGCGTGGTATTGAGCAGCGGCGCCGTGGATTCGACGTTGACAGTCGACGAAATATCGCCCACCTGCAATGCGACGTCGAGCGTCACCTGCTGCTGCACGTTCATGGGGAACTGTGCCTGTTGATGCTTCTTGAATCCCGCTGCTTCGACTGACAGCGTGTAGTTGCCCGGCTGCAGGGCAGTCAGGGTGTAACGTCCTTCCGCGTCCGTGGTGGTCGGGTGGTCGATGTTGCGATCGGCTTCTTTGACGATCACCTTGGCGCCCGGTACGGCGGCCCCTGTGGAATCTGTGACGGTTCCGCGTATCGAGGCGGTAAAGGACTGGCTCCAGGCGTTCGTCGCGAGTAACAGGATCGCTAACGCATGGGGGAGTTTTTGGTGCTTCCGCATTAAGACCTCAAATTCTCATGTTCTGTGGGCATCTACGTGGATGCCGCAATATTGGGGTGATCTTGAGTTTTCCGGGCAAAGCAAGACGTACCCCGGTCCCCACTCAAGTCTGAGCCAGTATATATGAAAATTCGATTAGAATTAGGCGCGCGGAAACGCCCAAAATCGCCGCTCTAATGGTCGCGTTCGGTGACCAGGCCGGTAACCGAAATCAACGCTCGCTGGTAGCGCGAATCCGGGAATTCGCTCATGATGGCGCGGGCGCGGTCGGTGAACGATTGCGCTTTTTCCATGGCCAATTCAATGCCGCGGTATTTGCGGATGAAATGCATGATTTTGAGAAACGGCACCTGTTCGTAGTTGCCGTCGGCCAGCACCGTTTCCACCAGTTTCGATTCTTCGGGCGTGGCTTGAGATAGCGCGTAAATCAACGGCAGCGTGACTTTGCCTTCGCGCAGATCGTTGCCCACCGGCTTGCCCAGCATCTTTTCGCTGGAGGTAAAGTCCAGGATGTCGTCCACAAGCTGGAAGGCCATGCCCAGGTTCCAGGCAAAGTCTCCCATCCTCTGTTCCGCCGTGTCGTCGGCGCCGCCGACAATCGCTCCCAGGCGGGCGCAGGCCGAAAACAGGCTCGCCGTCTTGCGATCCACCAGTTCCATATAATCGGCTTCGGTGACCGCGATTTTTCCGATGCGTTCCAACTGCAGAAGTTCGCCTTCCACCATCATCTGCGTCAGCCCGATCAGCAGATCGAGGATGTGGAAGTTGCGTTCCTTCAGCGCGACGGCGAACGCCTGCATGTACAGCCAGTCGCCCGCGAGCACCGACATATGATTGCCCCAGATGACGTTGGCCGACGGACGTCCGCGGCGGGACTTGGCAAAGTCGATCACGTCGTCGTGCACGAGCGTCGCCGCGTGAATCATTTCGACGACAGCGGCCATGCGAATGCCCGCGCCGTCCATGCTGCGGCCCATTAACTTGGCGGATAACAGCACCAGGATCGGACGCAGGCGTTTGCCGCCTCCGGCCTGCAGATACTGCGCGATGGTGGTGATGGTTTCGACAGAGGCGACAGAATCCAGTTGGATCTCTTTTTCAACCTTCTGCAGATCGTCTGCGACGAGATCGTGGATTTCTTTTGCGGTTAGCTTTTGCGCCAGTTTGCCGAGCATTCAGGGAAACTTTGATTCTAGCAATAGAGGACCCCGCCTGATTCACACAGGGAGGCCGAAAAAACGTACGGTATTGGCGGTCGCCGCCTGCGCGGCCTGTTCCACTTCGATTCCGCGGACCTCGGCGAGCCTCGCGCCGGTGAGCGGAACATACGCCGGTTCGTTGCGCTTGCCGCGATGGGGCACCGGCGACAGGTACGGCGCGTCGGTTTCGAGCAGGATGCGATCGGCCGGCGCGTACGCCGCGGCATCGCGAACATCTTGCGCTTTGGGGTACGTCAGGACGCCGCCAAACGCCAGGTCGCAACCGATGTTCAAAGCCTCGCGCGCTTGCGGAACATTGCCGGTAAAGCAGTGCAGCAGGCATCCCAGGCCGGTTTTGCGCCAATGTTCGCGAAGCAGGCGCATGGTGTCCTGCCAGGCCTCGCGCGTGTGGATGACGATCGGCTTGCGGGCGGCCGCGGCGATCTCCATCTGCTCGATGAATACGCGTTCCTGCACGTCGCGCGGGGAAAAGTCGTAATGAAAGTCGAGGCCGATTTCGCCCAGCGCCACGCATTTGGGATGTTGCAGCAGTTCCGCGAGGCGCGGCATGGTCGCGCTGTCCGCCTTGGCCGCGTCGTGCGGGTGAACGCCAACCGTGGCCGAAAACATCGCGGGAAATTCCGTGGCGATGCGGATCGACGCTTCGAGATCCGGCGGACCGTCGCCGGTGCCGATAGCAATCAGATGCCCGACACCGGCGAGTCTGGCTCGCTCAATGGTTTCCGCACGGTCGTTCGCAAAGGTTTTGCCGTCGAGATGGCAATGGCTGTCGATCCACAACACACCTCAGTTTAACTAAGCGGATTTGGACGGCTTTTTATCCCGCAGTTCGCCGAGAAGACGTTCCACTTCCTCATCGCGCTCGAATGCCGCCAGGCGATCCTCCACGCTACGCGTGTCGTTCAGCACGTGGTTCATGCCTACGGCCTCCGCTTCGGTCTGGCTCAGCTTGCCTTTCATACGGGCGAACGTGGTCGCGGCATCGAGTTCGGCGACCTTCCACCGCGTGTGCGCTGCCTTCTTCGACACCTTGGCCCGGCGATGCTGCGCAATCAGCACTTCTGCCTGCCCCTGCGTTTCGGCAAGCTTCACCTGCAGCTTGATCAGCGCTTCCTTGAGGTTCGCCACCTCCACGTTCTGATCCTCAATCTGCTGGCCGAAGCTTTCCGCCGACCGCCGGAACGCGATCGATTTTTCAATCGCCGCGCGGCCCAGGTCGTCCTGCTGCCGGTCCACCGCGAACTGCGCCTTGCGAACCCAATCGGCTGCCAGTTCCTCGTTTTCGGTGCGTTTCTTGACCAGCAGGTGATGGTCGGCCACCGACATCGCCACCTGCGTCTTCAGTTGCAGCAGTTGGTTCTGCATGTCCAGCACCACCTGCT
>JAFDVT010000698.1 GCA_018268875.1 Acidobacteriota bacterium | reverse complement strand
TTGTTCATCCTTGAAAGCATCATCAACGAACTTGCTGATGTGACAGATGAGCATTGCCTCTCGCTGGCCCACCTGATGTATGGGGAGGGCAAGAGCGAGGCCGATGGTGGAGCGAGTTTGGCGCTTCTCGAAGAGAAGTTTGCCAATCTCATGAAACTGTTCGGCGACAGACTGCGTAGGAACCAGTTCGGTTTCTACAACGTTGGACCGCTCGGCGGGGAAAAAGTACAATCGATCGCCGCTTCAAGGTAGCAAGCGGAGGGGGCGCGGGGATTCATGAACCCTGCGCCCTCAAAGCCGTTTACCTGAGAGAACTCCTTCATACCTCCCCATACTTTCAGGCGTGTAGATTTACCAAATCCAGGCAACCTGCCAGATCGCGAGACGACCTTTCCCCTCCCCGAGATACCTTTCGCGCGCATGCACCTCCGGCCCGTCGGATCTCGGAAAGAGTTTTTTATTGGGATTTTATGGTGCGCCCGGAAAGATTCGAACTTCCGACCTTCTGGTTCGTAGCCAGACGCTCTATCCAGCTGAGCTACGGGCGCACTTTGAGTGACTACTGCGGGGCAGCGACTACGAACCCCTAGGATACCGCACTGCTACGCCGCAGTCCAGCCCCCGTCGATACTAATTACGCTTCCATTGATGAATTCCGCTTCCTTCGACGACAGGTACACCGCGAGGTTCGCGATCTCCTCCGCTTTGCCCATGCGGCCGATCGGTTGACGGGCGTTCAACTCCGCGCGAATCTTCTCTTTTTCGTGGCTGTGGTACTTCTCGATGTACCCTTCGACGAACGGCGTGTCCACCGTCCCGGGGCAGATGCAGTTCACGCGAATCTGTTGCGGGTAATCGACCGCCAGTTGGCGCGTCGCGGCCACCACCGCTCCCTTGGTCGCGCAGTAGGCGTAGCGGCGCTTGACGCCCACCAGGCCGGCCACCGAACCGATGTTCACAATCGAACCTTTGTTCGCGATCAGCAGCGGCAGCGCCGCGCGCGTCACCAGGAACAGTCCTTCGACGTTCACCCGGAAGAGCCGCTGAAAATCCGCGAGGCTGGTCTCTTCGCAGTTGCCGACAAGTCCAATGCCGGCGTTGTTCACCAGAATGTCCAGACCGCCACCCAACGATCCGAACGCCGCATTCACCTGATCCTCATTGGTGATGTCGCACTGCAGAGGCGAGGCTCCGGGCAACTCGGCGGCCAGCTTTTCCGCTGCCGCAAGATTCATGTCGAGGATCGTTACCGCGGCTCCGGCGTTGGTCAACGCGCGCGAGGTCTGTTCGCCGATTCCACTGGCGCCGCCCGTCACGAGCGCCTTCTTGCCGTCTAAACGAAATGGAGTCATCAAGCCGCCATTTTCTCATAAAATGCCTGTTAGACATGATTCGTTCCGCGATCGTCCTTCTCTTCGGTTCCATCCTTGCCGTCGCCGCCCCGCGCTCGGCCGATATCGTGATTTACGGCTGCACCTCCGGCGCCATCACCGCCGCCATCCAGGCTCGCAAGATGAACAAGTCCGTGTTGATCGTGTGCCCCGAAAAACATCTCGGAGGACTCACCGCGGGCGGCCTCGGCTGGACCGATTCCGGTGACAAGAGCGTTATCGGAGGCCTGTCGCGCGAGTTCTACCATCGTGTCTGGCTCGAGTACGACAAGCCCGGCGCGTGGAAGTGGCAGAAGCGCGAAAGCTACGGCAACAAAGGGCAGGGAAGCCCCGCGCTCGACACCACGGGTCGCACGATGTGGATCTTTGAACCGCATGTCGCCGAAAAGGTCTACGAGGACTGGGTCAAGGAACTCAAAATCCCCGTCATCCGTAACGCCTGGCTCGATCGCGGTCCCAAGGGCGTGACCAGGCAAGGCCAGAACATTACCGCCATCCGTACCCTCGACGGCAAGACCTACCGCGGGCGCATGTTCATCGACGCCAGCTACGAAGGCGACCTGATGGCCGCCGCCGGCGTGAGCTACCACGTGGGACGCGAATCGACGGCGCAGTACGGTGAGAAATGGAACGGCGTGCAAACCGGCGTCTTGCACCATCGCCATCACTTTGGGGCGGTCAAAGAGAAGATTTCGCCGTACGTCATTCCCGGCGATCCCAAGAGTGGCGTGCTTCCCCGGATCAGCACCGAGGATCCCGGCGCCTATGGCTCCGCGGACAAGAAGGTGCAGGCCTATTGCTTCCGCATGTGTCTCACGCAGGTACCGGAGAACCGGGTACCGTTCGCCAAACCGGCGGGCTACGATGCCAAGCAGTACGAACTGCTGCTGCGCGTTTTCGAGGCCGGCTGGCGCGAGACGTTCGATAAGTACGACCCCATTCCCAATCGCAAAACCGACACCAACAATCACGGCCCGTTCAGCACCGATAACATCGGCCGCAATTGGGACTATCCCGAGGCCTCCTACGAACGCCGCAAAGAAATCTGGGACGAGCACGTCACGTATCAGAAAGGCCTGCTGTACTTCATCGCGAACGACCCTCGCGTGCCCGAAGACGTCCGGTCGGCGATGGCGAAATGGGGATTGGCCAAGGATGAATTCCAATCCACCGGCAACTGGCCCCACCAGATGTACATTCGCGAGGCGCGCCGTATGATTGGCTCT
>JAFDVT010000697.1 GCA_018268875.1 Acidobacteriota bacterium | reverse complement strand
TCCGCGCCGGGCGTGACGCCAGTGTACGCGCGCTCGACCAGAAACGCGGTGAACTTTTCGCCACCGACTTTGGCGAACACGGTGAAGAAGTCCGCATAGCCGCCGTTGGTGATCCACATCTTCTGCCCGTTCAGGACATAGTGCGTGCCGTCTTCCGAAAGATCCGCGCGAGTGCGGGCGGCAAGCGCGTCCGAACCCGCTTGCGGTTCGCTGAGGCAGTACGCGGCCAGAAGTTCGACGGAGGCTAGCTTAGGGAGGTACTTTTTCTTCTGCTCCGGCGTGCCGAACATCAACAACGGCAGCGTTCCGATGCCGGTATGCGCGCCGTGCCACGCCGAATACGAACCTTCGGATGCGATGCCTTCGGCGACGATCATCGCGGAGGTCAGATCCATCTCCATACCGCCGTATTCTTCCGGAACAACCACCGCCGCAAGGCCCAATTCCGCGGACTTTTTGAAGATTTTGAGGCAAACCGGATGGTCGCCATGGCGGATCGCTTCCGCGTTGGGGGCGATTTCTTTGCGGAAGAATTCGTCGGTGGTCTTGGCGATGCTGCGGTGTTCCGCGGTGAAGTCTTCGGGAGTGAAGATCTGTTCGGGGGTGAGCGATTCCAGAAGGAACGCGCCGCCCTTGGACTGCGCAATCGTCGACGTGGTCATTTGCGATTCCTTAGTTTTGCAGTGATTCGAAGATTCCCGCCGCGCCCTGGCCGCCGCCGATGCACATGGTGACCATGCCGTAGCGGGCGTTGCGGCGCTGCATTTCGCGCAGGATGGTGGCGGTGAGTTTCGCGCCTGTGCAGCCGAGCGGATGTCCCAGTGCGATGGCGCCGCCGTTGACGTTGAGCGTTTCCGGGTTGATGCCGGTTTCCTTGACGACCGCCAGCGCTTGCACGGCGAACGCCTCGTTGAGTTCGGTGATGCCGATGTCGCCGATGTTGAGTCCCGCGTATTGCAGGGCCTTGGGTACGGCGACCTTGGGTCCGATGCCCATGATCTCCGGAGGCACGCCGCCGACCGCGTAACTGACAAAGCGCGCCATGGGCTTCAAGCCGAGCGATTCGGCGCGCGCGGCGGACATCACCAGGGCACAGGCGGCGCCGTCGGAGGTCTGCGAGGAATTGCCGGCAGTGACGGTTCCTTTGACATGGAACACCGGCTTAAGCTTGGCCAGAGCCTCGAGCGAGGTGTCCGCGCGGGGACCTTCGTCCTTCTGAAACACGGTTTGCGTCTTGCCGTTGGTTGTCGTGGTTTCGACGTCCAAAGGAACGATCTCGTCATCGAACTTGCCCGCGGCTTGCGCGGCCAGGGCCTTCTGATGCGAATGATAAGCGAAGGCGTCCTGATCTTCGCGGCTGATGTTCCAGCGGCGGTAAATCTCTTCCGCGGTGAGGCCCATGCCCATGTAAATTTGCGGATAGTTTTCGGCCATCCACGGGTTGGGCGCGAACTTGTGGCCCGACATCGGCAGCAGGCTCATGCTTTCGGTGCCGCCGGCGAGGATCACGTCGGCAAAGCCCGCGCGAATCTTTTCCGCGGCCATCGCGATGGACTGCAATCCCGACGAACAGAACCGGTTGATGGTGACCGCTGGAACCGTGTCCGGAAGGCCCGCGCGCAGCGACGCAATGCGGGCGACGTTCATGCCGGACTCGGCCTCGGGATTCGCACAACCGAGGATCACGTCGTCGATCGACCCCGGTTCCACCTGCGGGTATTTCTTCATCAACGCGGCAATGACGGCGGCCGCCATGTCGTCGGGCCGCGTGTACTTCAACGTTCCACGGCCGGACTTGCCCACCGCGGTTCGCAAACAATCGACAATCACTGCTTCCTGCATCGTGGTTAGTTCCTTAGTGGCTTTCCGGTTTTGAGCATGTGAGCCATGCGTTCCTGAGTTTTCTGATTGCCGCAAAGGCTGAGGAAGGCTTCGCGTTCGAGGTCGAGCAGATATTGTTCGGAGACTTCGGCATCCCCCGAAAGATCGCCGCCGCTGAGGATGTGCGCGAGCTTTCTACCCACAACGACGTCGTAATCGCTGATGTAGCCGCCCTGCTGCATGCTCCAGAGGCCAATCTTCATCATGGCTTCGACGGGCGCGCCGCCGACCTTGATGGGCTTGGGTTGCGCGGGCTCATAACCAGGGATCATCGACAGTGCTAAAGATTTAGCATCGGCAACCAGCCGCTCCGCGTTCATGCTGATTCCCGCGTCGCGGCCGAGCAGGCCGTGTGCTTTGGCATCGGCGGCGCTGGTCGAGACCTTGGCCATTCCGATGGTTTCAAAGCACCGGCGAGGGTCCTTCAGGCGGGCCAGCAGTTCCTTGGTGCCGCCTCCGCCGGGGATCAGGCCGACGCCGACTTCCACCAGGCCCATGTACGTTTCCGCCGCCGCCTGAACGCCCGGGCAATGCATTTGAATTTCGCAACCGCCGCCCAGCGTGCGGGCAAACGGCGCTCCCACCACCGGACGAGGCGCGTATTTCAGGCGCATGTTCAACTGCTGGAAACGCTGAATAGAAATCGCGAGTTCGTCCCATTCTTCGTCCTGCGCGGCCAGCAGCACCATCGCGAGGTTCGCGCCGACGCAGAAGTCCTGACCTTGATTCGCGATCACCAGCGCTTCGAGCTTGCCGGCTTCAAGCGCGTCAAGCCCGGCCTGCATCATGGCGAAATTGTCCTCGCCAAGCGAATTGAGCTTCGAATGGAACTCGACGCAACCAACACCGTCGCCCAGGTCCTTGAGTGACGCTCCAGGGTTCTTCGTGATCACGGCGAAATCCGCGAGGTCGACGATGCCGGGGCGAGGCTCCAGGTCCTTATACGAACTGGTGAGCAGGTCGAAGTACTGCTTGCCGCGATAGAACGCAGTCGCGCCGGCCTGGCGCATCGCCTGAATGTTGGCGGGCAGCGTACGGCCTTCGCTTTCGATACGCTTGCAGACGTCCTCAAAGCCCAGCGCGTCCCACAGTTCGAACGGGCCGAACTTGTGCGCGTAACCCCACTTCATCGCGCGATCGATTTCGACGCAGCGGTCCGAAATTTCGGGAATTCGTTCCGCGCAGTACAGGAAAAGGTCGCTGTACAAGGACCACAGAAACGTCCCGACACGATCGGTTCCGGCGACGAGTTTGCGCAGCCTCGCCGGCATGTTCTCGATCTGCTTCGCCTCTTCGCCGCTCGGGAAGCGAACCTTCTGAATGGGCGCGTATTCGAAGGTCTTGAGATTGATCGCGTGGATTTCTTTCGCGGGCCCGACCTTCTTGTAATAACCTTGGCCGGACTTGTCGCCGAGCCACCCTCGCGACATCAATTCCTTGTGCGCGGGGTCGGCCAGGAAGCGGTCGCGCCAGGGATCGTCGGGGACAGCGTGATACAGGTTTTCGCCCACAAAACCCCAGATATCGAGGCCCACGAGATCGAGCAGACGGAAGCTTGCGGTACCCGGCAGGCCAACCAGCGGACCGGTGATGTAGTCCACCTCTTCCACCGTGTAGCCGCCTTCGTGCGTGATCTTTGCGACCGTGCCGCCCCAGAACGAACCGATGCGGTTGGCGATGAAATTCGGCGTGTCCTTGCACGGCACAATGCCCTTGCCAAGCTTGCGGT
>JAFDVT010000696.1 GCA_018268875.1 Acidobacteriota bacterium | reverse complement strand
TGCGGGTCCTCCGTGCGACCCACCCGGAAACCAAGCTCGCCGATGCCCAGGCGGACCTCGCGCACCAATATGGCTTTGCCTCCTGGACCGCGCTCCGCAACCATCTTCGCCAGCTCGCCTCCGGCGCAGCATTTTATGAGGAACTGGCGAGTCTGGTGGCCGACGCCTACATCGCCGGTTCCACCACCGCGATTCGCGAGGTCAATTATCAATACGGCACCGGCTTCATGGCCGACCACCACGACCCCGATCGTTACCGTGAACTTCTTTCGGAATGGTACGCCTCCACGGATCGTGCCCGTGAACGTGCCATCCGCGACGCACGGCGAATTGTCGCGCATCAATTCGGCAGCGATTCCTGGGAAACGTTCTATCCCGTAGCTGCGGCGGGAGCCGAGCCGCCGGACACCACCGCGCCGATCTTTATCAGTTCGCGGGAGCCTTTCTACCGCGTTGATTGGGCGCAGAACCGCATGAGCGTGCGCGGTTCCCAAAGCGAGGCCGATTGGGATCGCCTGTTCGGATACCTGCAAGACCACAACATCACGGAGCTTGAGGCCGAAAACGTTTCCGACGCCGCCCTGGCGAGGCTCGCCACGAAGGACTGCCTGCAGTTCCTAGCCCTCGGCGGGTCGCCTCTGCTGACCGACGCCGGCGCCCGCCAAATCGGCCGCATGACCAGCCTCCGCGACCTGGAACTTGGCAGTTGGCAATGTCCCATCACCGACGACGGCTTTGAGTTCCTGCAGGATCTGCCGAACCTCGAACGGCTGCATTCGCCGTGGACGCGCGGCATCAGTGACCGCAGTCTGCGGCATCTGGCCTCCTGCAACCGGATACGCGAAGTCGGGCTGCTGGGAACGCCCGCCGGAGACGGCGTCATCCGCGCGCTAGCCGGCAAGATGGATCTGCGCGAACTCACCTGCGGCGCCGGCGTTACCGATGACGGCATCCCCGACCTGCAACAGATTCCCTGCTTCGGAACGTGGCTCGGTGGCGAGGAATCGTACGATCTCACCAGCTTTCGCGCCAAGCCAAATCATCTGATACTGGACGGGCCGTTCAGCGACGCCGGTCTGCGCCGTCTTCGCGGCCTCGAAGGACTGTTTGGACTGACGTTCTTCTGGCATTGTCCGAATTTCACATCAGAGGGTTTGGATGTGTTGCGCGAACTGCCACGACTGCAGTTCCTCGGCTGCCAGGATGCGCACTGCGACGATGCGGCCATGCCTCACATCGCCGCGGCGCCGGCGCTCGGGATGCTCATGGGGCAAGGCGCCGTTGCGACCGATGCCGGATTTGTGGACCTCGCACGGTCGCGGACGCTGCGGTATTTCTGGGGCAGGGAAGCGGTGAACTTCGGCAATCGCGCCTTTGCCGCGATGTCTCAGATGCCAGCGCTTCGAGGGATCGCCACCTCGCTTGCCAAAGTCGACGACGAGGTCCTGGCGCTGCTGCCTTCCTTCCCCGCGCTGCGCGAATTCATGCCGATGGATGTTTCTGACGCGGGGTTCCGCCACATCGGCGCCTGCGAAAACCTGGAGCGTCTCGTCTGCATGTACTGCCGCGACACCGGCGACGAAGCCACCTCGCATCTGGCCGGAATGCGCAAGCTGCAGTACTACTATGCGGGCAGCACACGCATCACGGACCGCAGTTTGCAGGTGCTCAGTACGCTGCATAGTCTCGAGTCCGTCGAGTTCTGGCAGTGTCCGGGGATCACCGACGCGGGCATCGAACTGCTGGCCGCGTTGCCGAACCTCAAGAAGATTTCGATGGGTGGGCTAGCCAATGTCAGCCGTCGCGTACTACACATGTTTCCATCTGGTGTGCGCGTCGAATACGGATCGTGATACGGCCGGGCTACGACCGGAATTTTTTCAGTATGCTCCGCTCCGCCTGATAGGAGGCCAGCACCATCGCCAGAATGCCGGCTCCCGCGTAGGTCAGAAGCAATGGCCACTCGACAGGAGCCGGGGGATTGGCTCCATAGCGCCGCAGCAGACGCATAGGCGCCAGCGGCTGGGTGGCCGGAATGGGGCTCAACAGGCCGGAAATCGCGGTCGGCAGTATCCACCCGGCCGCGATGCCCGCCCACACGTTGGACATCAACGATCCCGCGAACATCGCCATGCCGTAGGTCGCTATTCCCAATCCGAGGCTGAGCATCACAAACGAAAACGCCTGCGGGACCACGAAATCGGGAAAGATGAACCGGTGCAGCGCGTTCATGCACTCGCCCGGAACGGTGGACAGAATCACAACAATGAAAACCCCGACCAAGGCCCGCATCAGGTTGACATGAAATTCGCGTACCGGCAGGATGCGCGTAAAATCCTGGCCGCCGAGGCGCCGTTCCCACAACAGGCTGCCCGCCCCGAGGATGGCGTACGCGATCGCCCACACGCGAATGGTGCCGTCATAAAGGTCGAAGGTGGAAGGGTGCGTCACGGTTCCGTTGGCCACCGCGTCGTGCAGACGGTCTAGCGCCAGCCAGGAATTCAGACACGTCAGGATAAAGCAGCCCCAGAAGGCGGCTCTCGCTTCGCGCCAGGACTTGGTCCAAAGCGCCGCAAAACGTGCCGGTAGAAATACCATCAACCTTTTGTTCAAAGGCGCGAGCAGGTACCCGCGGGAGTCTACACGAAACGCGACACCAGAGTGGTGAGCGACATTGGTTCTGTTTGCACTGACACTGCTCCCAGCGCGGAAAGCATGGTGGCCAACTCACGTGCGCCGCTGGATTGCGACACTACCCATTCGGCCAACTGGCTTTCAACCCGCGAATGCTCGATACCGTTGATTGGCAGTGAGGATAGCACAGTAGGCCGCACAAACCGAGCGGTGACCAGACGCCATTCCCGGGTCACGCTTTCAATCGACACCGAGGCCACTGCTTCGCCGTTGCGAAAAAAGATCGCATAGTCGGCCACCGTGTGCATTCGTTCGGGACTGTTGGTTGCGACGATCAGCGCGACGCCTTCTTCGGATGCGGCCTCCACTAGCGCTTGCAGCAGGTCGTGGTTCGACCCCGGATCGAGATCGTCGAACGGTTTATCCAGGATCAGAATCCGCGGCGCATGCGCCATGGCAAGCGTAGCGGTGAGCAGGGTACGGCGGGCCGGCGACAGGTCACGAACCTTAGAGTGGGGCCGGAGATTGAAGCGGTCGAGCAGGCGCGATTCGAGATGGTCCTGCCACCGCGGATAGAACGCGCGGGTGAACCGGCACATCTCTTCCACCGAAAAATTGCCGTATAGAGTTTTGTCTTGGGGAACGACGCCGCACTGTTGACGAATGCGAATTGCCGATTTCGGGTCTTGCGGATCAAGCCCCAGGGTTTCGATCTCACCGGACTGACGCGGCCGAAGACCCAAAGCCGTCTCAAGAAAGGCAGACTTCCCGGACCCCGTACGGCCAATTAAGACCGTACTGGATCCGGCAAGGATAGTGGCATTTACGCCTGTGAGAAGCTCACGCGAGTTCGCGCAAACCGTCAGCCGCGAGGCTTTAATTACCGTTGACGGCGTGGGCATGCGAATTCGACGATGCCTCCACCGGAGTGACAGTAATTAACTCCGCCTCAAACATGCGGCGGATCTCTTCGTGTGAGCAACCTTCAGCTCTGAGATTCGCGACCACAGACTTTACCTGTTCGGCCGCGATCCGGATTTTTTCCGGCTTTTCGGTTGAAACCCACTGGGTCCTGACGTAAGCGCCCGAGCCCATCCGCAAGTCGATCACGCCCTGATGTTCCAGTTCCGTGTAAGCCTTAATGACCGTGTTCGGACTGATCACCAGTTGCGTAGCGAGATTACGGACGCTAGGCAACGCATCGCCAGGGCGCACCACACCGGTTTCGATGAGGTGCTTGACCTGTTCGATGATTTGCAGATAAACGGGAAGTCCTGTTGAGGAGTTTATCTTAATCATGCCCCAACTGTATCACGGCCCTTCGGTGCAGTATTGCTGCCTGTCTGTGGTACGGCTGCCGGCGGGCCACTGTGGGTGCCGCGCGGGCGTTGTCGAGTCTCGCGCCGCCATGCTAAATTAGGAAATTCGGAAGTAAAAGGTTGTTACCTACCAGTGTGCCCAAACGTCCGCCAGGCGGAGCTTGTAAGGCAAGGGCGCCGTTTTCCGACACGATTGGATTCTCAATAAATATATGACTGCTACTGCTGCCGAGGTCGTTGGCCGGGTTATTCAGGTCGCCGGTCCCGCCGTCGACATTCAATTCCCGGAAGGCCAGATCCCCGTCATCAACACGGCCGTTCGCATCACCAGCGAAGGTTTTGACGTTCCCGAACCGGTGAACATCATCGTTGAGATCGCCCAGCATATCGGCGAAAGCCGCGTGCGCGCCATCGCGCTGCAGCCCACCGACGGCTTGGTGCGTGGCATGAAGGCCGAATCGCTCGGCCGCCCCGTCACCGTGCCCGTTGGCAAGGAAACGCTGGGCCGCGTGCTCAACGTGATTGGCGAACCGGTGGACGGCATGGGTGTCGTTCCCACCGACAAGCGCCTGCCGATTCACCGCGAAGCGCCGAAGTTCGACGAGCAGTCCACCAACCTGCAGATGTTCGAAACGGGCATCAAGGTTATCGACCTTCTCGAGCCCTACCTCCGCGGCGGTAAGATCGGCCTGTTCGGCGGCGCCGGCGTCGGCAAAACCGTCGTCATCATGGAACTCATCAACAACATCGCGCTCAAGCACGGTGGTGTGTCGGTGTTTACCGGCGTGGGCGAACGTACCCGCGAAGGCAACGACCTTTGGATGGAAATGCAGGAGTCCGGCGTTCTCGATCCGAAGGACTGGACCAAGTCCAAAGTGGCGCTGATCTACGGTCAGATGACGGAGCCTCCAGGCGCGCGTCTTCGCGTTGCGCTCACGGGCCTGACGGTCGCCGAGTACTTCCGCGACGAAGAAAAGCAGGACGTACTGCTGTTCGTTGACAACATCTTCCGCTTCACGCAGGCCGGTTCTGAAGTATCGGCGCTGCTGGGCCGCATGCCTTCGGCCGTGGGTTACCAGCCGAACCTCGCGTCCGAAATGGGTATTCTGCAGGAACGCATCACGTCCACCACCAGCGGTTCGATCACGTCTGTGCAGGCCATCTACGTGCCCGCCGACGACTACACCGATCCCGCTCCGGCCACCACGTTCGCCCACTTGGACGCGACCACGCAGCTTTCCCGCGCGATT
>JAFDVT010000695.1 GCA_018268875.1 Acidobacteriota bacterium | reverse complement strand
TCATACTCGGCGGTCAGCCGGATCGGCCCGTTCACCGTCAGCATTTGCCGCGCCTCGCCGCCGTTGGACCAGCGCTTGAAACGCCACACCCTGCCGTTCGAATCTTTCTGTTCCAGAGGCGCCGAAACCCAGTGCGTATGTCCCACGCCCCAGGCAAAGTTGTAATTCAAAAACAGCGTATCGCGGTCGTCGATGCTGAGCTTCAGGTTCGCCGGACTGGTCAGGAACGACGCGTTGTAGCCCTGGACGAACTTCGCCGTCAGGATGTCCCGTTTCGACAAATCGGTGGAGGCCACCAGCACGGAATTATCTGCCATGCCGTTGTCGAACTTGTCGAACACCACCATCTGGCCTTCCGGCGTGTACTGCGGCGACGGCGCGCCAATGGTGTGGCGCGTACCGGGGGCAAAATCGAACTCCCCGTAGCAAAGCACAGGGATCGTCACCGGCGGATTCGGAGGCAGATTCAGATTGGACTGGCAGGTGGGATTGCCGCGCGTCAGCGCATCGTCGGCGAGCGTAAACGCGCCAGAGGTCGGCGTCGGCGAACGGTCGATCAAGACATTCAAGCCGCGAGGCTCGGTCAAAAACTGAACGCGCTTCGACGTCGTGAACTGCGCAGCGATGGTCACAGGACCCGCCAGCGTAAACGTACGCGTCGCACCAGTGCTGACGCTGCCGTTTACCGACCAGTTCAGGAACACCGAACCGGGGAACGGAATCGCGGTCAACGTGGTTTGCCCGGCCGGCAGGAACGTATCCCCATCCGCGCCGAAACAGGTGCCGTTGACCAGCACAAAACCGGTCCGCACAAAGTCCTGCGGGATCGCCCCGTAGGCCGTGCAGTTGGGATTGCTCGGAAACGTCGAAAAACGCAGGCTGACACGATGCGCGGGGCTTGCCGTGGTCTTGACAAAGGTCGAAATCCCGTCGGCAACAAACGTGATCGCGCTCAGGCCGCCATAGGAATTTCCGACCGAGTCAATCCAGCCGGAAAACGAAAATTGCGACTGTTTGTCCAGGCTTTCCTGGTAGTTTTCAAACGTCCCGTCCGTGCGCATCTTCAACGGAAATTCGATGACATGCTTGCTTCCGTGCGGCCAGGTAAAGGTCTGCGAACCGAAATAGGTCACTCCGTCCACCATAAAGCGCGCGCTGCCGCCGCCTTCGGCATAAACCCGGACGCTGGTGCCCACAACTCCCTGCTGTTGCGCGAACAACGCTCCGGCCAGCAAAAAACCTATCGCTACAATTCGCTTCGTCATTTGTACTCTCGGCGCCCCCACTCGCACCGGCGGCGCAAGGCCACTGGTACGAAGGGAAAGTTTTTCCTACGAATTCAATCGACCAGCGCGAGAGTACTGTTTATAGGTAGAAAACCGTAGGGCCTTCTCAGGTATTTCAGTGCGAGTACGTTGAGTAGGTATAGAACGGGTCCGCCAGCGGCACAACGTTCCGCATCCAGTCGGCCGGATCCTTCCACACCACCTTGCGCGACGGCTGAATCATCGCCACCAGGTCCCGGTAATCGCCAATCAGCGCGAAGCCCGGCATCACGGCGTCGTGCAGGTTGCGGTGCATCGGACTGTCGAACGACGCACGCACGCTGTACGGCGTCTTTTCGAGCTGCAATTCGGTGATCCGGGGATCGACGGCCGCCGCCATCAGCGCCCAGATGCCCGGAACGTCGGACGCAACCACGGTGATCTGCTTTGCGCCCTTCTTCTCCAGTTCATCGACGGCCCGCAGAATATCCTTAGCGCGCATCGCCGGAAGATTCCGCCCGATCAACCAGGACCGCGTATTCGCGATCCAGTCGCCGGAAAGATTCGGCGTCGCCGCCACCGGCAATCCGCGCGGCGTGACCAGCGCGGTCGGGCCTTCCGCCGCCAGTTGCTTGAACTGCGCTGACGGCTCGCGCATGGTCTGTACAACCAGCGTCGCCTTATCGGTCCGCGCCGGACCCTGGTACTCGAAATGCAACTTGGGACTCGTCTCTTCCGGCTGCTGGATCCACTTCTGCAGGTACGCCTTGACGTCCGCGCCGGCGACCTTTTTGGCGTTCATCTCATCGCGGATCACTTCATAGATCTCGCGGGACTTGCCCGCCACCTGTCCTTTCGGCATGACCCACAACTGGTGATCCGGAAACAGCTTCAGCTTGACGTCTTTGTTCGAACCGGGGACGTTCAGCCACTTCATCATCCAGCCGTAAATCTCTTCGCGAACTTTTTCCGGCGTACCATGTCCGCCCGGACCCACTACCCATTTGATCTTGTCCTCGGCGCCGAACAGGTTGTACCAGCGCTTGGCTTCCTCGTACACGATCTTGGCTCCGGCCGGGGTAAAGAAGTCGAGTTCCGTATTCGAGATCAGCCACGGCTTGGGCGCGAATAGTTCGACATAGTCCGTCTCGTCGAGGCCCGATGAAATGAAGTCCAGCGGGCTTTGTTCGGAATCCCCGACCGGGCCCGAAAACACCAGCCGGAACGAATTCATATAGCAGGCCGGCGCCGAAACTTTGACGCGAGGATCGAGCGCGGATATATAGGTGGTCACCGTGCCGCCGCCGCTGCACCCGGTGACGCCGATGCGTTCGCCGTCCACTTCCGCACGGCTCGTCAGGTAGTCGATCCCGCGCTTGGCATCCCAGATCCGGTAACG
>JAFDVT010000694.1 GCA_018268875.1 Acidobacteriota bacterium | reverse complement strand
CGCGCCCAATAGCGCCAGGAACGAGATCGCTCGCGCGGCCTGGTAGAGCGGGAGGCCCAGCAGGTGCAGACCGGCGGACAGGCCGTACAACAGCGGTCCGTAGGGCGACACCGTGAAAGGGTACTGATTGAGCTTGTAATACAGTCCTTCGCCGTGGGCGAACATGCTGGCGTGCAGCGCCACCATGGCTTCGACGGGGGTAAAGGAGTGCCGGGCCCAGAGGCTGGTGGCGGCGGCGGCGGCGAGCAGCAGAAGTGCGAGTCCGCCGAACAGCTTTCCGCCGGTCCGAAGCGCCCGTTCGCGGGCGGCCTTTGTGTCCTTGGCCATTATTCGGCAAATCGGCAAAAAGAAAGAGGGCCTTTAGCTAAGGCCCTCTGTTTCGGATGTTTAGCGTGATCTAGAAGGTGAGTTTTTGCAAATACTCGCGGAACGGACCGCCGAGGTCGTGCCGTTTCAGGCCAAATTCCACGGTCGCCTTCAGGAACCCGAGCTTGTCGCCCGCATCGTAGCGCGCGCCCTCGAACTTGTAGCCGTAGATGGGACGGCTGCGCAGGAGGTGCTTGAGCGCATCGGTCAGCTGTAGTTCGCCGCCGCTGCCGGGTTCGATCGACTCGATCGAATTGAAGATTTCCGGCGTCAGGACATACCGCCCGATGATGGCGAGGTTCGACGGCGCATCTTCGGCCTTGGGCTTTTCGACAAGATTGCGGATGCGGTACAGACGGTCGCCGCCGGCCACATGGCTGATCGGCTCCGCGTCCACCACGCCGTAGGCCGAAATCTGGTCCTTCGGCACTTCCATTAGCGCGACTACCGAAGCGCCGTAAAAATCGTAGACATCGAGCAGTTGGCGGAGGCAGGGAACTCCCGCGTCGATGACGTCGTCCGACAGAACGACGGCAAACGGCTCCGGACCCACCAGTTCCTTCGCCTGCAGCACCGCGTGACCCAGGCCGAGAGCCTGTTTCTGGCGGGTGTAGGCCAGATTGGTCATCTCCGAGACGCTCTGCACGACCTGCAGAAGCTCCTTCTTGTTCTTCGAACTCAGAAGGTGTTCCATTTCGAAGCTGACATCGAAATGGTCCTCGATCGAGGATTTGCCACGTCCCGTGACGATGATAATGTTGTGAACCCCGGAATGGATCGCCTCTTCCACGCCGTACTGGATGAGAGGTTTATCCACAAGGGGCAGCATTTCCTTGGGCATCGCCTTCGTCGCGGGAAGGAATCGCGTGCCGAGGCCCGCCGCCGGAAATACCGCTTTTCTAACTTTTGGAATCATTGGACCTTACGCCAATAGTAGCGCCAAAAGTTCCGAACCCGGCCTAGGCCAAGTTCGGGATTTTGATGATCTTCTTCTGGATGGCGTACTGCACCAGCTGCGCCTTGTTGTGGATATCCAACTTGCGCATCAGATTGAACTTATGCGCTTCCACCGTTTTGACGCTCAGGTTCAGGTCGCAGGCGATTTCCTTCACCGAATTGCCTTCCGCGAGCATTTTCAGAACTTCGCGTTCGCGCGTGGTCAGCGTGGCGAAGCGCGGCAACCGGTTGGCCGATTTGATGCGGCTCCGGAAGTCGTCCACCAACTGCGACAGCATGCGCGGGCTGAGATAGCTGCCACCGCGGCAGATGTCGCGGACCGCCGCCACCAACTGCTGCGACGGGCTGTCCTTCAACACATACCCGGAGGCGCCCACTTCCATGCCTTCCACAAGATAGTCCTCGTCGTCGTACATCGTCAGGAAGAGGACTTTGGTTTCCGGCCGGTTCTTTCGGATTTGACGAGTCGCCTCAAAGCTGCTCAGGCCCGGCATGCCGATGTCCATGAGAACCACGTCGGGCCGAACCTCAGCGGCCTTCTCCACGGCGTCCCCGCCGTTGGAGGCCTCACCGATTACTTCCATATCCAGCTCCGCTGAAATCAGCGTTTTGATGCCCTGGCGGAATAACGTGTGATCGTCCGCCAACAAGATCCGGATCTTCGCCATAATGTTCCTTACTGCCCTCCTACTGGCCTGTTTGCGCGAGGCGTTTGTTAGCGCCGCGACACACTCCGGGCTCGGCTGGGCGCGTCTGCTACCACCAGCTTTCGCATCAGCGCCACCGTTCCCGGGTTCTCCTCCTGCGAGGCTCCTCCACTACCCTTGCTGCTCTCCACCGCCGGCGGCCGCGCCGCCTGCCGATGCTCCTCAGCCGGGAGTATTTCGTTGTTCGCTACCGGAAGCTCGATCGATATCCGCGTCCCTCGCTCCCGCCGCTTTTGACCCCGGCTCTTGGGCGAACTCGACACTCGGAACTGCCCTCCCAACAGGGCCACTCGCTCCCGCATCCCCGACAATCCAAATGAATCCCGCCGGGCTAGCGCTTCTTCCACTACAAACCCAACGCCGTTGTCTTCCACGTTGAGCCTTAGTACTCCATCGGCTGAACTTACCGAAACATTTACAGTAGTTGCCTGTGAGTGTTTGCCGATGTTGTTAAAACATTCCTGTACCAGGCGGTAGACAATCACCTCAATTTTCTGAGGCAATCCACCGAGACGGGATAGGCTTAATTTCACTCGAATCGGGTGCACTCTCTGGAACCGCGCCACCAATTGCCGCAGCGCCGCACCCAATCCCAACGATTCCAGTACCGCCGGACTCAGTGCGGCAATCAACCGCCGCATCTCCAAAATCGTGCGTTCGGTCAGGTCCCGCGCCTCGCGCAACTTCCGCCGCGACTCCACCTGCTGCTCCGGCAACTCCGATTCGAGCAACTCCATCTGCAGCCGAATGCACAACAAGGATTGACCCGCCTCGTCGTGCAACTCCCGGCTGATGCGGCGCCGCTCCATCTCCTCGACGTGCAACATGTGCTCGGCCAACTGGCGAATCTGTTCCTCGCTCGCCGCCAGGTGTTCCATCAGGCGCGTCTTTTCCGCCGCCATCAGGCATCGTTCCGCCGCCGCCGCGAGCAATTCCTGCTCGCGGGGCAGCCACTCATAAAACGAATGAAAGCCGAACTGCATCACTCCGGCGATCTGCCCGTCTTTCGACAACGGGATCGACCAGCAGGACTCGTACTTCGCCTTCCACGACGCGTCGAGCAACGACGACGCCGGCGAGGTGCGGCAGTCCACAAACCTTGGCTTGGCCACCGAGCGACGGTTCAGCCGCGGGTTCACCGGCGGACAATTCCCGTCCCCGGGGCGGGAGGCGACAAACGTCCAGTCCGTACCCGCCGCGTTCAAAAGACCCAGACGCCCGGCGTCGGCGCCGCAAACCCCCATGAGAGTCTGCAAAAAACGGCTTAGTAGTTCTTCGAGATTGTGGGATTCCAGCTCCACCCGGAACAGCTCGTAAAAAGCCTCCGTCTCCGCCTCGCGAACCTGATAGTACGCATTGTTCAGCGTCAGGATCACGCAGAAGTGGATCTGCTCCCGAACCCATTGAAAATTCGCTTGTTGCGCTGGATCTCCGGACGCTTTCTGAAGCCGCGCCGTCAACAGTTGGTCGTATTCCTGGAGCGCTTCTACGATCGCGCTAGGAGGAAGGTTCAACTTCGCCAGTCGGCGGCCGCTGTATTCCACCTGTTCGATGAATTTCAGCGCCGGTTGCCCGCCCGCCAGGATGCGAACCGCGTTACCGAACGTGATCGCCGCCAGCGCCGTACGCTGGGGCGCCAGGTAACCCTGCTTTTCGAGCTTGGCCTGAAAACGATGGTCCAGCTTTTGGACGTCCCGCTCGAGCAGCGTGGACATCCGCTGCAATTGCGCGCGCAACTGGTCGCTTAATACGTCCGCCGCGTCGGCGAGTTCCGGTGATAGTTCGGCTGTAGGCAAACGGTTCCCAACACGCGTTTCCCGCGCGTTATAGTGTCCATCGGCTAAGTAAGTGGTTCTCTTTAGAAAAGCCGTTAAAAACGGTACACTTACCTTGATTCCCCCATGAAAATTCTGGTGATCGGCGGCGGCGGCCGCGAACATGCCATTGCCTGGCGACTTCTGGCTAACGGACATACCGTATTCGCTTGCCCTGGCAACCCTGGGATTACCGCCCATGGTGGTACGTCGATCCCCGGCTCCGATCACCTAGCGGCCGCCCGCGAAGCCGACGTGGATCTCACGGTGGTAGGACCGGAAGCCCCGCTGGTCGCTGGCGTCGTCGACCAGTTTCGCGCCGAGGGACTCCGCATCGTCGGTCCCACGGCGGCGAACGCGCAGCTCGAAGCCAGCAAGATGTATTCCAAGCAGTTCATGGTGGACACCGGCATTCCGACCGCGCGGTTCGCCCGCGTGGAATCGGTGGAGGACGGGTTGCGGGCGCTGGACCAGTTCCCGGAACTCCCCGTCGTGATCAAGGCCGATGGCCTCGCGGCGGGCAAAGGCGTGATCATCGCGCACACCGCCGAGGAGGCGCGGGACGCCGTTCGTTCGCTGGGTCCGAAGCTGGTGATTGAAGAGTTCCTGACCGGCGAGGAAGTCAGCTTTATTGCAATTTGCGATGGAAAAGGCGCACTCGCCCTCGAACCCACGCAGGATCACAAAACCATCTTTGACGGCGACACCGGGCCGAACACCGGCGGCATGGGATCGTATTGCGATGGCCGCATCCTGACGCCGGAACAGAGCGCAGCCGTGCTGCGGACCGTGATCGAACCGGCGGTGGCGCGCCTGCATTTCACCGGATTTCTGTACGCCGGTCTCATGATGACCGCCGCTGGACCCAAGGTCCTGGAGTTCAACGTTCGCCTCGGCGACCCCGAGACGCAGACGCTGATGCACCGCATGGATTGCGACTTTGGCGAGATCCTGCTGGCTGCGTCCGAACCTGGAGGGCTCGCCGGTAAGTCATTCTCCTGGAAGGCCGATCCGTCGGTTTGCGTGGTGATGTCGGCCGCCGGTTATCCGGCCACGCCGCGTTCCGGCGACGTCATTACCGGCATCGAGGACGCATCGGAGCAGCAGGCGGTGGTATTTCAGGCTGGAACCAAGCAGCAGGGCGATGACCTGGTGACGGCGGGAGGCCGTGTCCTCGGGGTGACCGCCGCGGGGACCACGCTGCGGGACGCGATCGTCAATACGTATGACGCCGTGAGCCGGATTTCCTTCGCCGGGGCGCACTACCGCCGCGACATCGGAGCCAAAGGGTTGAAGCGCTGGAAGGAGTAAAATCCACGACCCGGACTCGGAGCTCCGGGTCGTGGGGGAGTACGCTGCAAATTCGATAAGGGACAATGCCCGAATCGCGCAGCTTTGGGCATTGGTCCACCCAACCGCCCGTAGTCATCGTATACGCGACGTAATACAGCAGTCATCACCCATATGGGTGAAAGTGTGCGCTCTACTTCGTTTTTCCGTTGTCCTTGGTTTCGGTTTTGGTCGCTGTGGGAATAGTTGGGGTGTAAGACCGGGGTAGCTTTTCGTCGGTGACGATCACGAAATCGCCACGGCCGGCATGTTTTTCGGCATTCCAGGCGGGAAAGTCCTTGGACGAGAGCATGGTCACAACCAGGATATTGACGCCGGGGCGGTAGCGCCGCAGATGGTCGGCGATGCCCATGTGCTGCTCGGTGTGGAACCCCCCGTTGACGTGTACGACCTGGGTCCCGGGACGCCGCTGCAGCGCTTCGGCGACGGAAAAGGCCATCGACGCGTCCCACAGGCTTTGCGCGTCGAGACCCCACTTGGGATCGCGCTTGGGCGCGCTGTCGGAGGAGGCCGACCGGGTAGGAATCGCCTCTTCCCTCAGCTTGTTGAACTTGGCGGCGTAGGCGTCGGTGGGCTCGGCGTAAGGCAGCGGCGGCAACCACTGCTTGGCGCTGTCGGGCAGACCGTCGAGCGACGCGCGACCGAGGCGGCTCACCCGGTTGACGTAGCGGCGCGGCGCGTTGGCCGCCACCACCGGCAGTTTCTTTTCCTTGGCAAACTCCACCATCGGACGGTAATCCTGCTTGTAGTTCTTCCAGGCTCGCCCCGCGGCGATCAGTTGATCCTCGGTGATCAACCCGGCCAGGTACTCGTCGAGGACCGCTTGGGTGTCCGACTCGAACATTTCCATGGCCAGTTGCACGGGTCCCGCGGCGGCCAGCTTTTTGAACAGCTCGGCTTCCAGATGGTGGGCGACGGGATCGTCATGATTTTCGCCGAGGAAGACGGCATTTGCACTCGCCGCCCGGGCCAGGATGTCGTCGATCGACGCCAGCGAGCCGTCGCCACGGTAGACGCGGTAGTGTTCGGCCGTGATCTGCGGAGGGGGCGCCGGTTCTTTGTCGGCGGCAGCCAGTACGAGCGGGAGAAGCAGGATCGTGGCGGACGACAACGACGGCGAAAAGATCATTCCTTACCTTAACTTTCCTCGACCTCGATTGGTAGACCACCGGTTTGCGCCGGGTCTACGATGAGTTTGCCAGCGGCGATGTCGCAGTCGACGCCCGCGTCTTTCCAAACCGTTTGCAGGTTCCAGAGGTTGGCCGCGCGCAGCAGTAGCGAGGCGATGCCGTCGCGTTCCCCGGCGCGTAGAAGCAGGCCCGTAGCGGATGTTCCCAGCACTTTGCGCCAGCGCATCATCGCCGCGGCGGACGAGACATCGACCTGTGTTCGAACCTCGGGCGCGATGCCGAGCGCGCGGCCGCCATAGGCGTTCACTGGCTCGTCGCCGCCCATATACTGCACCACCATTAAACCGGGGTCGCCCGGTGCGACGACGTCCGATAGCAGCAGGCAGGCGATGTGTTGTTGTTTGCCGCCTTTGGCGCCGCTGTTGTGCGGTCCGGCGATCATGAAGATGCCGCTGCAGTTCAGGTCCCGCGCGCGGGCTTCGGCCTCCGCCTCGGTCAGCGGCAGGTGGGACCGCAGGGCGACACTGATGGGCTGGCTCGTCTGCCATTCGGCCTTTTCGACCAGGCGCACGGGAAGTCCGCCGATGCACACGGTGGCGGTGCGGAGTGCCGGACGTTGCACGGGAGGCTCGGCCAGCGCGAAGCCCATGCGTCGCGTGAGGCGTTCCAGCGCGCCGTCCAGGTTCGCGACGGACCAGATGACATGGTCGAGAGTCGACACAAGGGCGCCCGGTGGGGATTCAGGGTCTACGAACGATGCGGCGGCGCTGTGATGGTGATGATGATGCCCCGTGTTCGTCGCGGAGAAACGCAAGGCACAGCCGCCGCGAGTTCTGGAATGACGCAGCATTGCTCAGACGCCTCTGTCCGGATTGCGACCGGAAATCGTCGGTTCTTCGGCTTGCGGTGACATGGCGTCGCGGTCCGCTCTCCCTTGTAAAACGGTGTGGTGAGGAGACGCCGGGGGCCCACCCATGCGCGATGGATGAGTCCCGGTTCGTCCGATGGCTCAAGGCGCCGGAACGGGGCGAGTCTCTCGCAAAGATCCCCGTCGCGGCGTCCTCTTCCGGACTTGCGAATTGCAAGTCAGTTGCAGGATTGAGCCGTCTTGATCATAGTAAGACCTATTCGGTCCCAAATCAAGATCCCGGGTCGAAAATCAGATGTTGATGCCCGCGCGCCAGAGTCCGTAGGCG
>JAFDVT010000693.1 GCA_018268875.1 Acidobacteriota bacterium | reverse complement strand
TTTCCGGACCTGGAAGAAGATCGGCGCCACCAATTACCGTTGGGTATCGCGAGCCACGAGCAGCGATTTCGTCAACTGGTCGCCGGGCGAGGAGATGGATTACGGCGGCGCCCCGCCCGAGCATCTGTACACCAACCAGACCTCCGCGTACTTTCGCGCGCCCCACATCTATTTGGGGATTTGCGCCCGTTTCATGCCCGGCCGACAGGTTCTGACCGCCGCGCAGGCCGCGGAACTAGGCGTCGACCCCAAGTACTTTCAGGATTGTTCGGACGCGGTTCTGGTGACCTCGCGCGGCGGCAACACGTTTACGCGAACGTTCCTCGACGCGTTTCTGCGCCCCGGGCTGGGCCTGGAAAACTGGGTCTCGCGGTCAAACTATCCGGCGCTGAACCTGGTGCAAACCGGCCCTTCCACGATGTCGTTTTACGTCAACCGGAACTACGGTCAACCGAGCGCGTATCTGCGCCGTTACGAACTGCGCTTGGACGGCCTCGCGTCGATTCACGCGGGCTATGCCGGAGGCGAAGTGGTCACCAAGCCATTGCAGTTTTCAGGAGGCGCGCTGGAGTTGAACTTTGCCACTTCGGCCGCCGGCGGCGTACGCGTGGAACTGCAGGACGAGGCTGGCAAACCGCTGCCCGGTTACGAACTCGCGAACGCTGTTGAGCTGATCGGCGACGAGATCGCGCGCAAGTTCCGCTGGAAGAACGGAGCGAGCCTCAGCGCGCTCAATGGCAAGACCGTCCGTGTTCGTTTTGTGTTGAAAGACGCCGACATTTACGCATTCCGTTTTCGATAGAATCGTCGTCGAAATGCCCGATCGTCGAAACTTCCTTGCCGCGTCGCTTGCCACAGCGGTAGCGGGGGGCACCGCGGCCGCCGCTGAACCCGCGCCCATCCCGATCATCGACAGCCATTTTCACATCTACGACCAGACCCGCCCGCAAGGCGCTCCGTTCCCCTTTGTGCCGAATCAGCCGCCCTTTCTGCCGAAGGATTTTCGCGCGTCGGCGGTCCCGTTAGGCATCGTCGGCGGCATCAAGGTGGAGGCCAGTCCCTGGGTGGAGGACAACCTCTGGGTGCTCATGATGATCGAAAGCGAACCGATGATCGTGGGCATGGTGGGCAACCTCGACCCGGTGAAACCGGAGTTCCGCGAGTACCTGGACCGGTACCGCAAGAACAAGCTTTTCCTGGGCATCCGCTACGGCAATGTGTGGAAAGAACACAACATGGTGGAAGCGGTCCACAAGCCGGAATTTATCGACAACATGAAGGCGTTTGCGGACACCGGACTGACGCTGGAAGTGGCCAATCCGCGCCTCGATCTGACGGAGGCGGCGCTTCGGCTGAGCGACAAAGTTCCGGCGTTGCGGATCGTGATGGGGCATCAACAGGCGCTCGCGCTGCCGGGCGACGCGCAGGTGTTGAAGACCTACGAATCGAACCTGCGGGACCTGAAGTCGCGCGGGGCGTTCGTCAAGATTTCGGGGTTGTACCGCGCGGCCAACACGCCCGCCGGAACGTTCCCGGACTACAAGCCGGTGATGGATTTTCTATGGGACATTTTCGGCGAGGATCGCGCGATCTTTGCCGGCCGGAACAAGACCGTCCTGCAGATTTTGCGATCCTATTGCGACGCCAAAAGCGCCACTGCCGCCGAAAAATACTTCTGGAAGAACTCGGTGCTAGCCTTCCGCTGGACACCGCGCGCGGCCA
The DNA here is from genome assembly GCA_018268875.1 of Acidobacteriota bacterium. GTDB lineage: Bacteria > Acidobacteriota > Terriglobia > Bryobacterales > Bryobacteraceae > F-183. The sequence continues at coordinate 3,821 of JAFDVT010000693.1, read as the reverse complement.
ATCAGCCACGCCTCGCTTAAGCCGTTAGCTAGCGGACTTCACCGAAACGGTGCCATTGGCCGTCGTTCGAATAGCGGTCCGCTGCCGGAGCGTATTGCATTCTGGCCGGGGCGGGAGCGTACGATTGCGGCTGCGCCTGCGGGCCATATTGGTATGGGTACGCCTGCGGTTGGCTGTAGTATTGGCCTGATGGCGGCTGCGGCTGTTGCTGGTAGTAATTCCCGTAAGGCTGCTGGTAGGAGTCGTCGTAGTAGCCGTAGCCGGGGTCGCTGTAGCCATAAGAAATATAGGGATAGCCGTAGTATCCGTAATATCCCGAATAGGGGTAGCCATACGTCGCGTACGGATAGTATCCATACCAATATGGATCGTAGTATCCCCCCCAATAGCCGCCCAAACCGAAGCCAAAGCCCCAGCCGTAGGAACTGCCCCAACCGCCACCCCAGCCGCCGTAGTAATACGGACGATAGCTGCGGTAGTAGCCGGACCAGCCTGGGTTCCAGCCTCTGTAGCCGTAATTGTTGTAGTAGCCGCGATTGCCGCCAAACCAGGAACGATTTCCGCCTCCGCCGAACCAACTGCGGTTGCTGCCGCCGGACCAACCACGGTTGCCGCTAAAGCCGCGGTAGACCTGGCCTCCGCCATAGCCGTAGCTACGGCCGCCTCCGCCGAACCAGGATCGCCCCGAGCTGCCGCCGCGGAACGCCATTCCACCGCCGCCGCCACCGGAAAAGCCGCGGCTGCTGAAGCCCCCAAACCCGCGGGACCCACCACCCCCACCACCACCGCTGAAGCTACGGCCTCCGCCGCCGAATCCGCCGCCGCCACCACTCCGGCCACCTCCGCCACGTCCACCGCGCTGGGCGAAACCGACCGAACTCACGGCCACTATCAGAACCGATGCCATCAGCAACTTACGCATGATGATGTGAGTACTCCTGCCCTCAGCATACACCTCCGCCAACGCCGGAATTGTTAATTCCAATCGTTCCAGTGCAGAATGGCATTGAACAGCATGCCGAACTCGCCGTGGTTCTGCCAGCGATAGCAGGGGTTGGTTGCAAACATCAGGATTCGGCCTTGGCCGGAGGCGACGTCCACGACAACAGGGCGGTCCTTGATCTCGGCGACCCGGTTGATGGAGCCGCTCAATACCGACTTATCTGTCCCGACAAAGCTGGCGAGAACCACCTTCTTCTTATCCTCGTCGGGGATCGCGAACAGCGGTCCATTGGCGTAGCGGACGGGGATGGTCTTGCTGTCGTACCCGTAGAAGACCGGGTGGCTCGGCTGGGTGACCGCGATTTCGACGATGGGACCGGGCGCGTAGAACGTCGGCGACGGACGGCCGCCTTCGACGCGGCGTGTGAGGCCGAGTTCGGTGGCAAAGAGCGACGAACGGCCTAGCGTGATGAGGCGGCCGCCTTCCTGCACGAACTTTTCGATTTCGAGCGCACCCGCGAGGCCCATGCCGCCGCAGATGTCCTCACTCTGGCCGTACATGCCGAGGCTTTTTTGATCGGGCGACTGCGTGTAGGCGAGCTTGCGGCCCTTGCAGTCGAGGTCGTGGATCATGGACTTGGCGCCCGCGCCTTGCTGGGGCATCAGGATCACGTCGTAGCTGGCTCGCAGATTGCCTTGCCTGATGCGCTCTTTAAAGATGAGGTCGTATTGGACCTGGAAGTGGTCGAGCGCGTGGCGCACCCAGCCGACTTCCTGCGTCGAACCCCACATCGAGAATACGGCGAGTCTTGGGAGGTCGACCGGGTGAGTGCCCGCCGGTTTGTCCGCGATGTACTTGGCGGCGAGGCCTAGGCTTTCGATCTCCGACTTGGCTTTGGCGGAGGCAGGAATGATAAAGGATCCCGCGGGGAGGTCGCCGGCGGTCTTTTCGGTGGCTTCGATGGCGGCGTCCTTCAGGCGGTAGCGGAGCGTGATGAGGGCGTTCGAACCGTAGTCCGGCACGGCGACGTACTTGGCGCTGGCTCCTTCGACGGCGCCGGCGGGCTGATAATCCGCAGTCAGGACGGGGGCGGGCGTGTCGAGGTCCTTACGATCCTTGACTTCGTTGACGGTGACGCGGGTCATGAGTCCCATGGTCCAGCCGGTGTCGTCGTAGGTGCGCTGGTTGGGGTCGGGATAGACCTGCTTTTCGAGCAGCGACTTGGCGAGGCGGCCGTAGGGCTGATCGCGACGGATGACGAAGGTGCCGTCGTCGCGGCGGCCGACTTCGATGCCCTGGGTACGGAGGGTGTTGACCAGGAAGGCCACGCGCACCTGGTCCTTCTGGCCGGCGGGGATCGTCCAGCCGTAGGGCGCTTCCTTGGTGCCTGCCTCCACCGAGTTTTTCGACTTGCGGTAGAAGTTTTCGAGGATCATGCCGGGGTTGTTGGAGGCGAGTTCGAGGGCCGAGAGTACGCCGGTCTGCATGAAGTTGGTGTTGTTACGGAGCGACCATTCGACCTCGTTGTAGGCGGGGAGCGGACGGTACCACTGGCGGGTGGCGGCGCCGAAACCACCTCCACCGGCGTCTACTTTGCGCTTCATGGTGTTGGCTCCGGCGTTGCCGAACGTCTCGTACATGCGCAGCATGCCGTTGTGGTTCGAGGCCATGAAGCCGAGGTAACCGACGCTCCACATGTCGACAAAGGCGTGGGTCCAGACGCCGGGCATGCCGTAGGAGACCATCTTCGAAAGCTCGTAATGGGCGAAGAACGGGAGTTCGGTGTAGAGGATGGGGTCGAGGTTGGGGTTATGCGGGGTCTGGCCGGAGAAGGTGTAAAGGAATGGCACGGACTCGTGGAGGTCGTGAATGATGGGCGGGTGCCATTCGAGGTAGGCGCGGAGCCAGTTGCGCATCGTCTGCTGCGAGTAGTTGATGTCGCGGTTGTTGTCGTGAAAGATGTACTTGCCCCAGTAGGGCGGCCCGGGCATCCGATCTTCCTCGCCTTCTTCAGCGATCTTGTGGCGGTAATACCAGTCGGTGTACCGTTCCTGGCCATCGGGTTCGAGAGCGGGGGTGATGAAGACGATCAGGTTCTTGCGGATGTTGTCGTAGAGGGGTCCTTGCTCGGCCACCAGGCGGTAGGCGAGTTCCATGAGCATCTCCGGGGAACCGGTTTCGGAGGCATGGAGTCCACCGGTGAGATGGTAGATGGGCTTGGCTTTGGCGAGCACCTGTTTGGCGTCGGCCTCGGTGAGCTTACGCGGGTCGGCGAGTTGCGCGAGGTAGGACTTGTAGGTGTTGAGGTCGCGAATGGTGGCTTCGTCGGCGATGGCGACGGTGATGCAGTCCCGGCCTTCCTCGGTCTTTCCGGTGTTGAGGATTTTCACCCGTGGGGAGGCCTTTTGGAGGGCCTCGAAGTAGCCGACGACTTTGGAATAGTGGGTCAGCTTTTTGGGGTTGCCAATGTGGTAGCCGAGGATGTCCTTGGGGCTGGGGACGGTGCCGCCGCTTTTGGGGAGGTGATCGACGAGGGGGGAAAGGAATTCCGGCTTGGTGGTCCACTGTTTGACGGACTTGGCGAAGTCGTCGTCCATCGCTTGTTGTTGGGCCGGTTGGGCGAGGGCGAGGATCGGGAGGAGGAGGAGGAGGAAGGGGACCAGCCGCATATGGGGGCTAGTGTAGCGTGCTGGTCCCTGGCCATCCGCGAATGTTGGTCAGCGGGCGCTAACGATGCGATGTTGGGTGCGGCTGTCAGCTTTTGCTGTCCGGCGCGGTCCCCCCGCGGAACTTTGGACCGCTGTACGGCGCCTTGTCCCAGTAGTCACTCAAGGGTTGGCCGAACCTTGGATCGTTCGTCTTTTTCATCCACGCCTGC
>JAFDVT010000692.1 GCA_018268875.1 Acidobacteriota bacterium | reverse complement strand
TGAAACTGAGTCAACTGGTCGCGCAAGGGAGCCAGCAGCAGGTCCACCTGTTCGCGGTTCTGGTCGCCGATCGACCGGCCCTGCTCCGCCAACACCTTGTGGGCCATGGCTTCGAACTCACGTTGGATCGCCTCGCGGGCGGCGGTGCGCTCGGAGAGAGTAGCTTTGGCGGCGGCAAGTTCACCGTGTAAGGCGCGGAGCGAACTGTTGGCGGCGTCGCGTGCTTGCTGCGCGGCCTCCAGACGTTCGGCATTCTCTTTGGCGCGTTCACGTTCGTGGAGGAGCGCGTCGCGAGCCACGGCAAGGTCGCGTTCAAGGTCGGACCGTTCCCTGTTGACGCGATCGAGCAGCGAAGCGTCTTCGCCGCCTTTGCGTCCCGAATGCAGAATCGATGCGAGAGTGGCGGCGGCGATGGCGGTGATGAACACCAGGGCGCCAATCCAAAATTCAACCGACATGTTTTTAGAATCCACCGTCCGGCAACAAAAGAAAATACCACCAGATGGGGTGACAGCCTGCAAATTAAGTTGCACTAGGTGTCGTCAAGGCGTTCGCCGGGTTGTCCACAGTAGCGACAGTTCCCATTTCAGTGGAGGAGAGGCGGGGTTCACCTTTTGTTGAACTTCCGCCTCATTTTCTTACACTTAGAACGTTCGCCCACGCAGCTTGTCGATGTCGCGGCGGTCTTTCTTGGATGGCTTTCCTTCCTGCCAGGAAATTTCAAACGGAGCCATCATCTTACGTTCCTCAGCCCGTTTCAGGCGCATTGCCTTACTCTCTTCGGTTTCACGGTAGAGGGTTTGGGCGACGGCCGCCGGTCCACGCATGAGACTGAGGGCAAGAACTTCCACATGAAAATCGCCGCCACCTTTGCGAATCAGCAACATATCGCCGGGTTTGACCTCGCGCGAGGCTTTCACCGCGACGCCACGGCATTCGATACGTCCAAGGTTGCAGGCGTCGGCTGCCTGCGACCGGGTCTTATAAAATCGCGCGGCCCAAAGCCACTTGTCGATTCGTACGCCTTCCATTCGTCGTCTCGATTAGAATTGTAACCACTTACCCTTACACACTTATGAGCCAGATACGAGTACTCGTTGGAACACGGAAAGGCGCTTTTGTCCTCACCTCCGACGGCAAGCGCGAAGACTGGAAGATCGACGGTCCGCACTTTGCGGGCTGGGAAATTTATCACATCAAGGGATCGCCGGTGAACCCCAACCGGATCTACGCCTCCCAATCGAGCGGATGGTTCGGGCAGGTGGTGCAACGGTCCGACGACGGCGGCAAGAGCTGGGAAGCCGTGGGGAACAAGTTCGCCTACGACGGCGTGACGGGCACGCACCAGTGGTACGACGGAACGCCGCACCCCTGGGAATTCAAGCGGGTCTGGCATCTGGAACCGTCGCTCACCGATGCCGAGGCGGTGTATGCGGGCGTGGAAGACGCCGCCATCTTCAATTCCAGCGACGGCGGCAAGGAATGGAAGGAACTTCCCGGTTTGCGGACCCACGGTACAGGTTCGCAATGGCAGCCTGGGGCCGGAGGCATGGGACTGCACACCATCCTGATCGACCCGGTAAACAACGAGCGGATGTACGTCGCGATCTCGGCCGCGGGCGCGTTCCGGACCGACGACGGGGGCCAGTCCTGGAAGCCCGTCAATACTGGACTGCGGTCCGAGTTCATGCCGGACCCGGTGGCCGAAGTGGGACATTGCGTGCACCGCATCGCGCTGCACAAGTCGAAACCGTCGACCCTGTTCATGCAGAAGCATTGGGACGTCATGCGGAGCGACAACGCCGGCGATTCGTGGACCGAGGTCAGCGGCAACCTGCCGACCGATTTCGGGTTTGTGGTGGATGTTCACGCGCATGAGCCGGAGACGATTTATGTGGTTCCGATTCTGAGCGATTCGATGCACTATCCGCCGGATGGGGCGTTGCGAGTGTACCGCAGCAAGGTCGGCGGCAACGAATGGGAGCCTCTGACAAAGGGGTTGCCGCAGCAGAACTGTTACGTCAACGTGCTGCGCGACGCGATGGCCGTGGATTCGCTGGATTCCTGCGGGATTTACTTTGGCACGACGGGTGGCCAAGTGTATGTGTCGCCGGACGGGGGCGATAGCTGGAAGGCGATCGTGCATGACCTGCCGGCGGTGCTGTCGGTGGAGGTCCAAACGCTGGCATGAGCGCCGCGATCCGGGTGGAACTGCCGTCGCACCTGCGCACTTTGGCCGGTTTAGCCGAGGCCGAAGTGCGTGTGGAAGTGCAGGCAACGGCGGCAGTGACGCTGGAGGCGGTCCTCGATGCGCTGGAGGCGAGGTTCCCCGTGCTGGGCGGGACGATTCGGGATCACGGAACGAAGAAGCGACGGGCGTTTCTGCGTTTTTTTGCCTGCGGACAGGATCTTTCGAACGATCCGCCGTCGAACCCGCTGCCCGAGGCGGTCGTGGCGGGTGATGAACCGCTTTTGGTCGTAGGAGCGATCGCAGGCGGCGGACACCCTCCCGCGCCGTGATTTTGTGACAAACT
>JAFDVT010000691.1 GCA_018268875.1 Acidobacteriota bacterium | reverse complement strand
CCGCCATCGAGCGCCGTCTCCACAACGTCCAGCGTGAAGAGGGCCGCGGCTTGCAACATCGCGGGCGACCATTCAAACGGATAGTTGGGAAACGCGACGCGCTCGTGTTCCACCACCAGCGAGGCCGTATCGTTCAGCCCCGCGTCACCGGGGATCCACGTGGTCGGCACCGCGTGATCGCCACTGAGCTTAGTGTGAACGCTGGATTCGAGAAAGGTAATGAGTCCGGACGCGGCATGCGGGTACACGCAACGGAGAATCCTTCCGTCGCGCTCCACGACAAAGCCGTCGGGATCGCGGAATGATCGCACTCTAGCGGCGCGTCCCCTATTCCGGTTGTTTCCCGCGTGAATTGTTGACTACTGGCGTGGTGGACGTTGTCCCACGAAACCATCCCGCTATCGTGTGCCGGGTTCTGTAAACGATCGTCGAGCAGGCTACTGCGATTACCTGGAAAAAGAAAAGACCGGAGCCAGGATCGGTATACATGAACATACTGAACCCCTCGCTCCGGCTTTCGTTTCTCGAAAAATGAAGAAACAGCAATCGCTGGACAATTTTTTACATTCTCCAGCGATTTTGTTTTGGTGCGCTAAAACAGCACGGCCGGCGCCTCCACTCTCTTCGCGCGCACTTGCACGGTGCCGGATCGTGCGAAATGCAACAGATCGTCATTCAGGCGGTCTACCGCGGTAAAGAACAACCCGTGCGGTTCGTCGTCGTACTCAACGTAGGTCGCTTGCGGAAGGATCCGGATTGCCTTCATCGCCGACTTCTCGATCGGAACCGTTTGGTCGTGTGTGCCATGCAACACTAACGTCGGCACCTGCATTTTGCGCAAATCCTCGCGAAAATCCGTGCTCGACCATGCGCCCGCCGCCGCCAGCGTAGACCGCAACGACGCCTGCATCGCCACCACCTGATTCCATTCGAGCACCGCATCCGACACGCCGCGGCTAATCAAGGACCTACCGTAGAACTTATGCGCAAAGTCCTTCATGAACGCCGCGCGATCTTCGCGAATTGCCGCCTCCATCTTGGTGAACTCTTCGCGAGGAATTCCGTCCGGATTGTCGTCGGTCGCCAGCAAGAATGGCGTTACGGCGGAAATCAGTGCCGCCTTCGACACGCGCTGCGAGCCGTAGCGTGACAGGTAGCGCGCCACTTCGCCGCCGCCCATCGAAAACCCAACCAGAAACGCATCGCGCAAGTCGAGGCCTTCCATGAGGGCATGCAGATCGGCGGCAAACGTATCGTAGTCGTACCCGGACCAAGGCTGGCACGAACGCCCGAACCCGCGCCGGTCATACGTGATGACGCGACACCCGTGCGAGGCCAGGTACTCAGCCTGCTTGTCCCACATATCGCCGCTCAGCGGCCAGCCGTGGATCAGTACAATCGGCGCACCAGCACCCCAATCCCGGTAGTAAAGCTTGATTCCGTCCGAGGTCTCTTGAAATGGCATAATGTGTACCCATTGAATAGAGCAATGCCAGCCCGGCGTTGTTTCACGGCATTCAGATCGAAGGTTCGCGCCCGCAAGCAGGCAAAAGAAAAACGCAGTACGGTCGAGCGGGTATTCCCCGGCCTGGCCGTACTGCGTTTTCTTTGTTGACGTTCTTACGCGGTTGCGCCGGTTTCCACCCAAGCGCCGGTGGCGGCCGATTGCAGCACCGCCTCACACACCTTCTGCGTTTGCAGCGCGGAACGGAAATCCGGCTGCGTGGGCTTGCCGGATTCGACACCAGCCACAAAATCCGCCAGCGCATTCAGGAAAGAATGCTCGTAGCCGACCACCAGACCCGGCACCCAATACTTGTCCATGTACGGATGTTCGCCGTTGGTGACGTGGATGCGCCGCCAGCCTCGCAAATGCGACGGCGTGGAGGTATTGCTCTCCTTCTGCGTGTATTCGAAGAAGTCCAGATACTCCATCTCTTCGAGGTTGAAGCTCAGGCTGCCCTCGGAACCATTCAGTTCCAGAGTCTTCAACGCCTTGTGACCGCGCGCGTACCGCGTGGATTCAAACACGCCCAGCGACCCGTTGGCGAACTCGCACAGGAAGGCGCACGCATCGTCGATGCCGACCTTTTCCACCTTGCCGGTGAGACTGTGGACGCGTTCCTTCACAAAGGTTTCCGTCTTCGCGACGACGCGTGTAATCGGTCCATTCAGCCACATCGCCGTGTCGATGTTGTGCGCCAGAAGGTCGCCGGTCACGCCGGAACCCGCCGCCGCCGCGTCCAGGCGCCAAAGCCCCGCGCCGCCCTGCGGAACGTCCGGAGAGATGGTCCAATCCTGCAGGAAGTTCGAACGGAAATGGAACGCCCGTCCGATGCGCCCCTCGTCGATCAACTGTTTCGCCAGCGTAATGGCGGGAACCCGGCGGTAGTTGAACCACACCATGTTCGGCACGCCGGCCTTTTCCACCGCGTCCACCATCGGCTGCGCTTCGGCAACCGTGCGCGCCAGCGGCTTTTCGCAAACGATCATCTTGCCGGCTTGCGCCGCGGCGATCGCAATCTCCTGATGTGTGTCGTTCGGCGTGCAGATGTCGATCAGGTCGACGTCATCGGCGGTCACGACTTTTCGCCAGTCGGTCTCCACCCGGCCGTAACCCCAGTTGTCGGCGAACGCTTTGGCCTTCTCGGCATTGCGCGCACAGGCCACCTGCAACACCGGCTTGTGCTGCACAGGGAAGAAATCGGTGAGCCTTTTGTAGGCATTGGAATGGGCTCGGCCCATAAAGCCGTACCCGATCATGGCAACGCGAAGGGGCTTCATTTACTTGCTGCCGCCCCCGTAGTTCGCAATGTAGCCGTCCAGCGCCTTCTTGCATGTTTCTGTCGCCGCCCAGGCGTCGGGATAGAAGCACAGGTCGATCGTCCACCAATCGTGTTTCACCGCGCTGCCCGCCTTCAGGATCTCCGGGATGAGCACGTCAAAGTTCAGAACACCCATCCCAAACGGCGGATGCGCGCTGGTCTCGTCGGCCCCGGTCGCGTCCTTGTGGCAGGTGTTATCCGAATCGATCAAATGGATGTGGTTGATGCGGCCATTCAGCAGGCGAATGAGTTCCACCTGGTCGGCAAACACTTCCTTTTCGCCTTCCTGCCGCGCTCCCACCACGCCAACCATCTGGCCGTGGCAGGTGTCGTACAGGATGCCGAAGTTCGGCCGATTCACCGCGTCGTGAATGCGAACGATATCGGCCGGCTTGTTGAACGCAAAGCCCGGCTCGAACTCCCAGGTGACGTACTGCCCGTTGTCAGCCGCATAATCCGCGCAAGCCTGCCAAGTCTTCACCACGCGATCCATCGCGGTCTTGTAGTCGACTTCGCGCAGAATCGTCGGAGGCTGCACCGTGTCGACGCGAACTCCGCCAATCCCCACGTCCTTCGCAAAGTCCGAATTGCGCCGGAATTCCGCGATGTACTTCGACGGATCGTCCGTGTTGATCAGCTTCTCACCCCACAGATTCGCGGCGATTCCCGAAAACGCCAGCCCATGCGAGGCCATCTTCGCCACCAACTCCGCGCGTTCGCTCTTGCCGGCCAGCGCGCCGCCCCAGCCTTCGTCCGATCCGCCGGGATTGCCGGGGTTCGGGTGTGGCGGAAATGCGCCAAGTTCGACGCCGTCAAAGCCGAGCGCCTTCAATTTCGACAGTACCGTGTCGAAATCGATAGGGTTCGACGCGTAGGGGCCAATCGTGTAGGCCCAGGATCCGATGGAACTCCGTTTGGACATAGTTCGCTCCCGAAGCTATCGCAGTTTGCATAACTCGCGCAAGGGCTCCCAGAATACAAGACGCGTCATTGCAGCTTCACTCCCAATCTGGTATCGTTCCTTTCACAGAGTCGGCCTCGTCATCGTACTCCGGGCGTGCAGCGTTGCCGTTCGACCCCTTCCGCGCCCCGTCTGCCGGCGGCTCCCATTCGATCTTTTAACCAATCTTGTGGAGGTATCGGCAATGCTCCGTATTGTCCGTATCATCGGCGCCTTGTTGTCTGTTGCAGTTCTGAGTTACTCGCAAAGCACCACCGGCACATTCGTCGGAACGGTCAAAGACGCCACCGGCGCGGTAGTATCCGGCGCGAAAGTGCAGGTGAAGAATGAAGGTACGGGCGCCGTTCTCAACACGGCGACCTCCGGCACGGGCGAATATGTGGTTGCTTCCCTGCCCCCGGCAGTCTATACCATCCGTGTCGAGATGAACGGATTCCGCGCCGTGGAAGCCGTCCACGTGCAGCTACCCGTCAACGGAACGGTGCGCAATGACGTGCAACTCGAACCCGGCAACCTCTCGCAGACCATCGACGTTTCGGCCACCGCGCCCGTCATCAATTCGGAAAGCGCTTCGATCGCCACCGTCGTCGATACCCATGCCGTGGCGACATTGCCTGTCAACGGCCGCACCATCGACCGCTTTATCGTCATCGCGCCGGGCAATACGTCCGACAGCTCTTCGAACCCCAAGCTGGGAGGCTCGCTGCACTGGGGCGGCAACTTCTTCACGATTGACGGCGTGGCCGTGAACGACACCGGCAACGGCGGCGCGTCGTATTCCTACCGCACGGCGTTGACCACGCTGCCTTCCATCGACACGATCCAGGAATTCAAAATCGAGTTCAACAACGTGAAGGCGGAAAACGAAGGTTCCGCCGCCGTTTCGATCATTACCAAGTCGGGCACCAATCAGCTTCACGGCAGCCTGTTCGAGTTCAATCGCGTCGCCGCGCTCGCATCTAAGGACTTCTTCGCCACCGGGCAGCCCAAGCCTCCCTACGTCCGAAATGAGTTCGGTGCCACCGCCGGCGGACCCATCATCCGCAACAAGACGTTCTTCTTCGGCAGCTACGAAGGCCTGCGGCAGCGTTCGTCGAACACCGCCTCGCTGAAGTACGCGACCAGCGCCCAGCGCACCGGTGACTTCAGCGGCATCGCCACTCCGATCGTCGACCCGCTCTCGGGCACCCAGTTTGCCGGCAACGTGATCCCCACCAGCCGCCTCGACGGAAGGTCGCTGGAACTGCTCAAATTTGTGCCGCAGCCCAACGTCGCCACCACCGGCAACAACTACATCACCACGGTCGGCAACATCATCGACGTCAACCGCTTCACCACCCGCATCGATCACAACTTCAACCCGAACCACATCATCGGCGGCATCCTGACGTACTCCAAGGGCTCGCCGTACTTTGTCTACAACGGCGGCCCCAACCAGTTCGGGAACTTCTCCGACGGCGGCTACATCACCAAGAGCGCCGCGTTCAACTACAACTGGACTGTCAGCACGCGCTCTTTCAACGAACTGCGCATGGCGTACTTCAGCCACGCCAGTATCCGCGTCGGACAGAACACGGACTTCAACCCGCAGACGCTGTTCCCCGGCCTCTATGGACCGCTCCCACTCGGCGGACTGCCCACCGTCAGCTTCAACGGCACGTACAACAACATCAGCGATTCGGGCGGCTCTGCCCGCGCCCCCGAAATCAACCGCCAGATCACCGACAATTTCAGCTTCATCCGCGGCCGGCACTCGTTCAAAACCGGGTTCGACTTTCAGAACAGCAGCGTCTCCACCTACCCCAGCGTCGGAGCCGCGCAACTCGGTACGTTTGCGTTCACCGGGCGCTTCTCCGGAGACTCGTTTGCCGACTTCCTGCTCGGCTATCCGAACACCGCCACCCGAGGCACTCCCGGCCTTGTGAACAAGCTTTACTACACGCGGTGGGGCGGCTATTTTCAGGACGACTTCCGTGTGTCCAACCGCCTGACGTTGAACCTCGGCATCCGCTACACCCTGCAAACGCAGCCCCAGGAACGCGACAACTCCTGGGCGAACTTCGACCTTGGCAACGGCAAGTTTGTCGTTCGTTCGCAGGACGGCCAATTGCCGCGCCTCGCCCTGCAGCGCCTGCTGTCCGCCTACCCGTACACGACGTCCGAAGCCAACGGCTGGGGTAGCGACGTCCTGCGCGCCGACCACAACAACTTCGCGCCTCGCCTCGGCTTTGCCTACCGCCCCTTCGGCGGCAGCCGCACCGTGATTCGCGGCGGCTACGGCATCTACTACAACATCATCCCGGTGTTCATCGGCATCCGGCAGATTTCCCTTTCGAACTCGCCGTTCCAGCTATCGGAGACCTTCTCCGCCGCGGCCGGCGCAACGCCCACGCTCACCCTGGCCAATCCGTTCCCTGGCGGCGGAACCATCGCCGCCAACCCCAACATCACCGCCGTGAACCGCCAGATTCGCAACACCCTCGCCCAGCAGTGGAACTTCACGGTGGAACACGAAGTGCTGCAGAACCTGGGCCTGCGCATCACCTACCTCGGCAACCGTGCGACGCGCGTGCCGTGGTACACCTACGAACGCAACGCGCCGCTCCAGCAGGGTCCCGGCACGTTGCAGTCGCTTCGCCCCAACCAGCCCTGGGGCAGCATCAGTACGCTTGACACCAACGGCAATTCGATCACGCACCAGTTGCAGATCGAAGCCACGCGCCGCTACAACACCGGGCTGTACCTGCAGGGCAGCTTCACTTGGAACAAGTCCATCGACAACGTTCCGATTGCGGCCAGCGTGCAGAACCCCTATGCGGCGTACCTGGACCGCGGCAATTCCGAATCGGTTCGCGGCCGCGTCGCGTATGTATCCGCGACCTACGACCTGCCGTTCGGTCCCGGCAAGAAGGCCTTTACCAGCGGCCCCAGCGCCTTCCTGTTCGGCGGCTGGCAATTGGCAACCATCACGCAGCTTCGTTCGGGAACGCCGTTCAGCGTGACGTTCTCGCCGACGCAGCCCGGCTGGATCGCCAACCGCGCCAACGTCGTCTCCAACAGCTTTTATCCGGACACCCAGTCGATCGGCGGCTGGTTCAACCCGTCCGCATTTGCCATTCCCACCGTCTACACCTTCGGCAACTCCGCGCGGAACATGCTCTGGGGACCCGGCCAGGTGGTGGTGGACATGAGCGTGCTGAAGGACATCCCGATCCGCGAGCGGGTGAAGGTGCAGTTCCGCGCCGAAGCGTTCAACCTGCCCAACCATCCGAGTTTCAACAACCCGGCGGCGAACATCTCGGTTCCCGGCACGGTCGGCCGCGTAACCAGTACGTCGGTGGCCAACCGCGCTCTGCAGTTTGGACTGAAAGTGCTTTTCTAAGCCAGACAGCCGTTCATTATTTTTGATTATTGCGGCCCCTGGCGGCGCTCGCGTATGGTTACATCAATGCGCTGGGTCGTCGCCGTTAGTTTCGTTGTTGCCGCCTTCTGTACCGCCTATCCGATGTACGTCATTCGCCCGTTTCGCGCACAGGGCGCGGGCGAACTTGCGCTCGCGCTCGGCGTCCTGCAACTCCGCCCGTGGATAACCGTGGCCTGCGCGCTCGCCGCGATCGTTGCCGCGTGGCGGTCCACCGGCAAACAGCGCATCTGGCGCGCGGGCGGCGCGTTGCTGATCTGCGTTCTCGCCGTCGTATCCAGAGTGAACGTCTTCGAAAGAATGTTCCATCCGGTGGAACAGCCTTCGTTCACATCGGCCAGCGACATGCGGCTGGACGGGGATGAAAAGGTGGTGGCCGTTCGCATCGGCGACGCCGCGCGAGCCTATCCGGTACGCAGCATTTCGTACCATCACATCGTCAACGATACGGTGGAAAGCCGCGCCATCGTCGCGACCTATTGAACGCTTTGTCACACCGGTCTGGTGTGGTCCCGCGAGGTCGATGGCCTCACCCTTACGTTCCGCCTGGCAGGCATCAACAATCAGAATTTTTTGATGCGCGATGACCAAACCGGCACATATTGGCAGCAGATCAGCGGCCTCGGCATTTCAGGCCCGTTGAAGGGCAAGCAACTCGCCTTCATCCATTCCGATGAATTGAACTTCGCCACCTGGCGCGCTGAGGAACCTCGCGGAACCGTCATGCAGGACGTGCCGGACGACGCGCCCAGCTACTCCGGCAAGAATTGGGACGAACGAATGGCCAGCAGGCCCGTCGTCATCAGCCTTGCGGAAAACGGCATCGGCGATCGCGACCTCATGCTGGGCATTCGCGCCTTCGGAGCGAGCCGCGCGTTTCCTTACCGCGTCGTGCTGTCGGAAAAGCTCGTCCAGGACCGCGTCGGCTCAGAACCGATCTTGCTCCTTACCGCCAGCGACGGAGCCTCCGTACGCGCGTTTCGCAATCCCGATGCCGGGGACTTTTACCGCCTCAATCCGCCCAAGCCAGGCGACGTCGTCATGATGGATTCCGCCACCGGCAGCGAGTGGAACTTTAAGGGCTGCGCCGTCGCCGGCAAACGGCAGGGAACCTGTCTGGAACCGGTTCCCATGCTCAAGGACTACTGGTTTGACTGGAAGAATTACAACCCGCAGACCACCGTGTACCGGAAGCCTTAGGCGGCCTTTTTCATCAACTGCTGAATGTCCGGCGGCGGCGCGAACTTCGACTTCGGGATCGGCGCGTTGGCCACAACGTTCGTCAGCCGCAGGATCACTTCCTGCCCGCCCACACGCTGGATCATCGTCATCGGCTGCATGACCAAGCCGGATTTGCGGTAATCCTTCATCACGATTTCCGCTGGAATTTCGCTGCCCATCGCCAGCACCGTGCGCGACACTTTCAGGTTGTACCCGGTCGCCTTTTCGAACCAGTACGTCTCCGGCTTGCTGCCGTCGTTGGGAGTCGCCACCACGCGATAACATTCCACGCCTTCGACCGTCTCGATCCCCATGGTCTGCACCTTGGTGTACAGCTTGCGCCAGTAAATCGGCATGTTGAACATCGCCTCGCGGATGGCCTGCGCCTTCTCTTTGCCGTCTTTCAACTTCGGGCCCATTACCGCCGACACTTCCCAGGCGTCCACGCCGTTGGTGCCCTCTTCCACCTTGCCGATGCCCTGCACATCCATCATCGCCATCCTGGCGTTTGGCGCGGCCGAATAAATCTCTAACGTGCCGCTAACGCCGGCGGCCGCCATCTGGATCGTGCCGGTGCTCACCTCCGACGTACGCTTGGCGTACGCGGCCCTGCCTCCGGTAACCGTGACGAACTTGTCGAACAGACTTGCGCCCGAAGGCAGCGCGGCCGGCTGTCCAGACATCGCCGCGGCGCAAACGAACGCCGCAATCCCCAACTGTCTCATTTCTTTCCCTTCTGTTTCGCCACCCAGGACAGCGCAGCGTCGAGCACCGCGTCTTTGCCGGCTTGCAATGTCGCGGGGGTCAGCCGTACTTCTTCGTCAGGCGTCACGCCATTGGCTTCGAGCGTCTTTCCGCCCGATGAAATATAGTTCGCCACGGCGTATTGAAAGCCATTGCCATTCGGCAGCACTTCGACGATCGACGGCAACGCCGCCGCCGCGCTACGCGTGCCGAACAGCCGCGCTCGTTTCAAATCCTGCATGCCCCCGGCAAAAATCTCGGACGTCGACGCTGACGCGCCGTCAATTAAGACCGCCACCGGACCCGCGAAGGTCCTGGGCCGCGGATTCACCACAAAATTCAACGTCGAATCGCGCATGTGCATCGTGCCAAGCTTCAGGTTCGGCTTGTCGATGAACCATCCGGCCACAGCCGTCGCCATAATGCCGATGCCGCCCGGATTGCCGCGAATATCGATCACAATGCCGTCACATGCCGCGCATTCGCCGGTGACAAACGCGCCGATCGTCGAAATCAGCCGCACCGGATCCAGGAACATGTTGAACCGGATGTAGCCGGTACTCCCAATCTTCTTTGTCTCGACAAACACCGGAACCGGAGGCAGGTTGCCGAACGCGGCAGCCTTTCCGCGAGGCTGTTTCAGCAGGATCGTCTTGGTAAACACCTGTCCTTTTGCGTCTTCGAACTCCACCGTCATGCCGCTCCCGGGGATGCCCGTCAAGCGCGATTGCAGCATCGACGTCATGCGGAGATCGCGGTACGTCGTGCCTTTATAAACTGCATCCACCGCGTGAATCGCCGTATCCAGATCGCGATTGCGAATCTTGCGGATCTTCCAGCCGAGGCTCACCGGAACCCCGTCGTCGACGCGCACGACGTAGGCGGCATCACCCAGCACGCGGGCGTCAAAGCCGGCATCGCCGGAACCCCAGCTGGCCTCGATGTCCATGTCCTTGTACGCCGAAGCGGCAATGATCTTGAAGTGCGACTGCTTCAGGCGCGCCAGCATGTCCGACATGATCGCGGTCATTTCTTCGGCGGTCTTGGCCTGCTCGGCCTTGGGACGCAGCTCGTCGTGCACCTTTTGCCAATCCAAGCCTCCCGGACGCGCTTCCCAGTGCTTGTCGCGAATCGTCTTCCATACGTGCTCGAACGATTCCAACTGCACCTGGCGCTCGGCCGGCGACATATCGGCGCTCACAAACAACAGACTGATGAGAATCGGGGAAATCAAATTTCAGGATACTGGATGCATGACCTGGGACGAGCGTTTCGCCAGCCCCGATTATGTCGTGCCCGCGCCCATGCAGTTCCTCGTGGACCTCGCCGAACGGCTTCCACCCGGCGGCCGCATGCTGGACCTCGCCTGCGGCTCCGGGCGCCACTCTGCGCTGTTCGCTGCCCATGGTTGGTCGGTCACGGCCGTCGATTCGTCAGCCGCCGCCCTGGCCCTCGCCAGCAACGCGCATTCCGGCATCGCTACCCTGCAACGCGACCTGACGTCGCCGGAGGACTTTCCACCCGGCCCTTGGGATCTCACTGTCGTGACACTGTATCTGGACCGTGAACTTCTGCGGCGCATCCCAGGTGCGCGCGTGGCAATCGCCATTCCGCTGGTTGACCCCCGAGACGGCGTAAGGCCCATGAACCCTGCGTATTTATTGGAATCGGGAGAACTGCGAAGGATCTTCGCAACCGGGTGGGAGGTGGAACATTACCGCAAAACGAGTCCCGCGCCGCCTGCAAGAAGCATTGCGGAACTCGTCGCGTTACGAAGTTAGGCTACTTTTCGATGCGCATGCCGTAGAACGACCGGTGCACGAAATACAGCGAGATCAGGAAGAACACCGCGGCCAGGATCGAGTTCAAACCGGGATTCGAAATCTCGAGCGACACCGCCAGTTCCACCGCCAAAAGACCGAACAACGTCGTGAACTTGATGATGGGGTTCAACGCCACCGACGACGTATCCTTGAACGGATCGCCAACCGTGTCGCCGACCACCGTCGCATCGTGCAACGGCGTACCCTTCGCCTTCAGTTCCGTTTCCACGATCTTCTTCGCGTTGTCCCACGCACCGCCGGCGTTCGCCATAAAGATGGCTTGGTACAAGCCGAACAGCGCGATCGAGATCAGGTAGCCGATAAAGAAGAACGGTTCGACAAACGCAAACGCGAGCGTCGAAAAGAACACGGTCAGAAAGATGTTGAACATGCCTTTCTGCGCGTACTGCGTACAGATTTCCACGACGCGCTTGGAATCGGCCACCGACGCTTTGGTGATGCCTTCCAGCTTGATGTTGGCCTTGATGAACTCCACCGCGCGGTAGGCGCCCGTGGTGACCGCCTGCGTGGATGCGCCCGTGAACCAGTAGATCACCGCGCCGCCCGCAATCAGTCCCAACAGGAACGGGGGATGCAGAATCGACAGCTTATCGACGTTGGCCGTAAGACCCGCCGTCAAGCCCACGATAATCGAAAAGATCATCGTCGTCGCGCCGACCACCGCCGTACCGATCAGCACCGGCTTGGCCGTGGCCTTGAACGTATTGCCCGCGCCGTCGTTCTCTTCCAGATTTTCCTTGGCGACCTCAAACTGCGGTTCGAACCCGAACTGCTTCTTGATCTCGCCTTCAATGCCCGGAATCTGCTCGATGGTCGACAGTTCGTACACCGACTGCGCGTTGTCCGTCACCGGCCCGTAAGAGTCCACGGCAATCGTCACCGGACCCATGCCAAGGAACCCGAATGCCACCAGCCCGAACGCGAACACCGCGGGGGCGGTCATCAACGCGCCCATGCCCATCGTGCTCACCCAGAACGCGACGGCCATCAAACCGAGAATCGCCATGCCCAGCCAGTACGCCGAGAAGTTGCCGGCCACCAGGCCCGAAAGAATATTAAGCGACGCGCCGCCTTCCCGCGACGACGTCACAACTTCCTTCACGTGCGACGATTCGGTGGACGTAAACACCTTCACCATTTCCGGAATCAGCGCGCCGGCGATGGTGCCGCAGGTGATCACGGTCGAAAGCTTCCACCACAGCGTACCGTCACCAAGCGACGGAATCATCATGCTCGAAACGATGTAGGTCAGCACGATCGAAACAGCCGACGTGATCATCACCAGCGAGGTCAACGGCGCTTCGTAGTTCATCTTCTTCGCCGTGCCGTACTTCGCTTTGGCCATCGCTTCGTTGATGAAGTAGGAAACGCCCGAAGCCACCACCATCATCACGCGCATGGTAAAGATCCACACCAGCAGTTGCACCTGCACCACAGGCTCTTTCACCGCAAGCAGGATGAAGGAAATCAGCGCGACGCCGGTGACGCCGTACGTCTCGAACCCGTCCGCCGAAGGCCCAACCGAATCGCCGGCATTATCGCCCGTGCAATCGGCAATCACGCCCGGGTTACGGGCATCGTCTTCCTTGATCTTGAACACGATCTTCATCAGATCCGCGCCGATATCGGCGATCTTGGTGAAGATACCGCCCGCCACGCGCAACGCCGCCGCACCTAGCGATTCGCCGATCGCGAACCCGATAAAGCAGGGCCCCGCATAGTCGCCGGGGATAAACAGCATGATCGCCAGCATCAGCAGGAGTTCCACCGAAATCAGCATCATGCCGATGCTCATGCCGGCCTTGAGCGGAATGGCGTAACACGGAAAGGGCATCCCGCGCAGCGACGCAAACGCCGTCCGCGAATTGGCGAACGTATTGACGCGAATGCCAAACCACGCCACACCGTAGCTTCCAGCGATGCCAATCAGGCTGAACAACAGGATCACCAGGACTTTGAACATCTCGAAATGCTGGAGGACTCCGAAGTAGAACACGATGATGGCGCCGATAAACACTTCGAGAATCAACAGGAACTTGCCCTGCGTTTCCAGATACGTCTTACAGGTTTCGTAGATGAGTTCGGAAACTTCGAGCATCGACTGATGCACCGGCATGTTCCGCAACTGCTGGAAGATCAGAAAGCCAAAAATCAGCCCAAGGGCGCCGACAGCCAGACCGGCCATCAGCAATGTGCGCCCGCCGACATCGCCAAGGAACGTCGCCATGTTGAGGTCGGGCAGCTTGAGGTTCGCTTCTCCACCCCCATGGTGCGCTTCCTGGGCGAACAGCGCCGCCGGAGAAAGAATGAGTGAGCAAAGCAACAGCAACAGCACGCGCCGGACTAGCGCAAGGCCGGTCTCTCCTTCGACGCGGAAAGGAAGATGCATTCGGTAGAACCTCCAGGTAACGGACAGGACCCTTGTTTCGTCTTAACTTCTTGTGCCTCTTACAGGGCCGCCTCATACGATACCAAAGAGCCTCACACGGTTTCAAAGGGTGTAACAGGGAGCTGGACGCCTAGCACCACCGTGGCGATGTTGTACCCCGATCGGCCTCAATCCGTCCAGTAACTCCCATACTCCGCCAGCGCCGCCTCGAATTCGTCCAACGTATCCTGTAGTGTCTCCACCATCTTGGCGTCGTTTGCGCCCGGCGCCGTCTCGTCTTCCAGTTGCCGCAGAATCTCTTCGAGCGTCCGAACCCGTTCCTGCAGCGGAGCCTTTCTCGCGCGCCACACCAGCAGTTCCTCGCGATCCAGATACAGATGCCTGGCAAAGAAATCGCCGGCCTCGGACTTCGGCACGATCGCCCCGGTCTGCGGGTTGATCCCCAAATGTACGGCATGATCGTCGACGCACGGATCGAGCAGACGCCGTCCCCCGGCGAGGTCCTGTCGTGACGGCCAGAACTCACCTTTTATGCTGTTGCAGCGATTGCAACAGTACAGCAGGTTGCTATAGGTGGCGATCAGCTTCGGGTACTTGGAACGCGGCTTGAAATGTTCGACGCCGAAGTAGTGATACGTCAGGTGCAGGTTTTCGGCTTGGTGACAGTACGCGCAATGCCGTTCAAAATCCAGGCGCAGGTACTTTTTGAACCGCCGGCAATCTGTGATCCCGGCTGGCGGCTTTTGTTTTCTCTTGATCTTCGCCACTTAGCTCTATGCTAAATGCGAATCGTTACTTGCGGTTGGACGCGGACTTGGCGGCGGTGGCCGGGCGGGACTTCTGGTAGGCTTCAACAGCCTCGGCGAACATACGGTCCTGCCGCGCGAACTCCTCGCGCATGGCAGTTACCCGCGTAGTGGATTCGGCATCGATCGCCTGGCGCATTTCCGCCAGTTGAACGGCTTGCGCGGGCGTAAGCTGGCCCCTCAGTTCGAGGTCCACAAGCTCGTGCCACTCACTTCCCCACATACAGGTATTATCGTCCATTCGAGCTTTCCCTACACCCGTTTTTCACCCTATTCCTGACGCGCAACACGCCTCCAGCGCGAGGCTCAGCAGCATTCTCGTCTGCAAAGGATCGATGATCGCGTCGCAATGCCCTCGCGCGGCGGCGAACTTCGCGTCCAGCCAGCGTTCGTAGTCCGCGCGAGTCTTGTCGATCCGCGCCTGCAGTTCCTCGGGCACGAGTTGATCCGCTTTTCGGTACTTTTCGACCTCCGGACCATGTACCGCCATCACCGCCGAATCGCCTTCCATCACGCCGATCCGCGCGGTCGGCCAACTGAACGTAAAGTTCGGGTCGAACCCCTGGCCGGACATCGCGTAATAACCCGCCCCGCTGGCATGGTTTAGCACGAGAACCAGTTTTGGCACTGTGGCGCAAGCCATGGTTTCTACCATCTCCGCGCCCGCGCGAATAATGCCCGAACTTTCGGATTCGACGCCCACCATAAACCCCGATACATCCTGCAGGTAGATCAGCGGCAACCGTTGACGTTCGGCGTTCTCCACAAAATACGCCACCTTGCGCGCCGATTCGGTATAAACGATACCGCCGATGCGAGGTCCACCGCTGGTGCGCAAGAATCCCCGTCGATTGGCGATGATTCCGACCGGGCGGCCGTGCAACCGCGTATTCGCGCACAGCATTTCCGGCGCGTGTTCCGGCTGAAACTCCAGCATCGGCTCACCGCCGTCGAACAGCCGCGCCACCACCTCTTCGACGTCGTACGGTTGCCGGTGATCTTCCGGCAGCAGGTCGTACAGCCCTTCTGCTGATTTTGCGGGAGGCGTCCCCGGCCCATAGCCCGGCGCCGGAGCAGGCATTTCGCGGAACTTGCGGCGAATCAATTCGAGGCAATCCGCGTCGTCCTCGGCCGTGTAGTGCGCAACCCCGCTCACCCGGGTGTGCATCGACGCTCCGCCCAGCGTTTCCGCGTCTGTCACCTGGCCCACCGCGCCTTTCACCAGGTTCGGACCGCCCAAGCCCATAAAACTCGTCCCGCGAACCATGATGATGCAGTCGCTCAAGGCCGGCAGGTACGCGCCACCCGCGATGCACGGCCCCATGACGGCGGAGATTTGCGGAATCCGAAGCCGCCCGCGCATCAGCGAGTTGTAGTAAAAAATCCGCGCCGCCCCGTACTGCCCCGGAAAAATGCCGTCCTGGTAGGGCAGGTTGACACCCGCCGAATCCACCAGATATACGATCGGCAAGCGGTTCTTCATCGCGATCTCCTGCGCCCGCAGGATCTTGTGGATCGTCTCCGGCCACCACGCGCCCGCCTTTACCGTCGCGTCATTGGCCACCACTACCGCGTACCGACCCTCGATCCGCCCCACCCCGGTTACGACGCCCGCCCCGGGAGCCTGCCCGTTGTACTCGTCGTAGGCGACCAGGAGACCGATCTCCAGGAACGGCACGCCACGGTCCATAAGCGCCGCCACACGTTCGCGAGCGGTTAGCTTACGGTCCTTGTGCTGCTTTTCGATCTTCGCCGCACCGCCGCCTTGCTTCAGCCGGTCTTCCAGTT
>JAFDVT010000690.1 GCA_018268875.1 Acidobacteriota bacterium | reverse complement strand
CGCATTGCTCAACGAAGTGTTTCGGGATTCGTTCGCGGACCTCTTCACCGCCACGCACGAGGCTCGCTGGCAGCGTGTGTTGACGCCCGCCGACCTGGACGATCCGTCGGTGCTCGCGCATCATGTCTATCAGGAACTTGCCGGACCGCGCCTCGCGCGCCAACAGGCCGCGCTGCAGGAGTTTTCGCAGGAACTTCTGAACTTCTGGGAAGCCGTCCAAGCCTTGTGCGGTTGGTTCTGCGGCATCTTGCGTTCGGCGCTTGCCAACAACCACATTCGCTACGACGAGTTCACTTGTTACTGGATCAACGTCGACAGTCTGGTTCGCCCGGAACGCGATCTGTTCTGGCAGGTGAACGATCCCGCGTGGTCCGCGCCGGTGCGCATTGAAGGCCGCCCGGGGACCGCGCTGCGCATGCCCGGTTCGGAAGATTGGTTCGTGCTCGAAACGCAGTTGACGGGCGCTTCGGCGGAGGCGGACCAGGCCAAGGCCTGCCTGCATTACGGCTTGCTGACCGCTGCGACAGCCGGAACGGGCAGCGTGTCGATGCTGACGTTCCATCCCGAGCTTCGCGAAAACCGGCTCGCCGCGGCGGAAGCGGAACCGGCGTTGAAAGTACTGAAGCCCATCATCGGGCGCCTTGCGGGCGTGTCGTTCGCCTCTGGCGCGCCACCGCCGCAACCGCGCGTACCGGAGCCCGCGGAACCGGTTGCTACGGAAGACAACGTGTGCCATCAGGCGATGTACAAGGTGCTCGCCTCCTGCCGTCACCTTGGTGCGAACGTGCATGTCGTGGGACGGCCCGCGCAAGCCTCCGCGTTCTGCCGCTTCGTGCTCGAACCCGCCCGCGAAATCCCGCCGCGAAAGGTGGATGGACTGCTGCTCGACATGCGCGTCCGCATGGAATTGAGCGCGCTTCCTGTGCTGATCCGCCGCGGCGAGCAAATCTGGCTCGATGTCCAAAGGAAGGACCGTCAGCCGGTTCTGTTCAGCGAAATTCGCGACAAGATTCTGCCCGGCGACAGTTCGTCGCGCGTGCCGGTTGGTCTCGATCCCAATGGCGTGCTGCGGTCGCTGGACCTGTCGAATCCATTGCACGCGCACGTCCTGGTGGCCGGTTGCCAAGGTTCCGGAAAAACGGAATGGCTGCGCAGCGCGATCGCCGGCCTGCTTGTTGCCAACAGCACGGAAACGCTGCGTCTGGCGCTTGTGGACCCCAAGGGCACATCGTTTGCGGATCTGAAGGACTCGCCGTTCTTGTATCGCGCGGAAGGCCTCGACACGGTAACCGACACGCTCGATGCGCTGATCGCCGAAATGGAAGCGCGCCAGCGTATGCACCAGAAGGCCCACGTCGACGACTTGCGCCAATACATGGACAAGACGGGCGAAAAGCGCCACCGCATCGTGTGCGTGATCGACGACTATTCGCTTCTGGCAGGAGCGGCCAACCGGAAATCGAGAAGGGAAATCGACGCGCGCATCGCGAGGCTGGGCGCCCGTGGCAGGGCCGCCGGCATCCACATGATCGCGGCGACGGGACAGATCAATCGCGATGTCATCGGAGGCGCGCTGCAAGCCAACATGACCTGCCGGGTCGTACTGCGAACGCACAACGCGATCGAATCGCGCCTGCTGCTGGGCGTCAGCCGCGCCGAAGGCTTGCTGAACAACGGCGACCTGCTGTTTCAGGACATCCAGGAGCCCGTGCGCTTGCAGGCGCCGTTCCTCACCGAACGGGACCGCCAGGCGATCTTTGCCGGCGTGAGTTAGAAAAACATCTCGAACAGCACCTCATCGTCGGGCGCGCCATCGACCACCACCTGTCCTTTCATGCGCCCGCATTCCTGAAAGCCGAGGCTCTTGTAGTAACTCTGCGCGGCCAGGTTCGAACCGCGCACCTGGATCGCCGCCTTCGTGTACCCGTTGACGACGGCGTACGCCTTGGTGGCGCGCCATAGCTGCTTGCCGAGCCCGTGCCCGCGAAATTCCGGACGCACGAAAGTCCCGATCGACGCGACGTGCGACATGGCGGGGAGGATCGAGGAATACAGGTCCAGGAACTGGCACGCGACAACCGTATCGTCGTCGGCATTGAGCGCGACGAACACACCTTCGCGAGCCGATTGAGCCAGCATGAATTCGCGCTGTTTGCGAGCCGGCCAGGCATTGGTGATCGCGGAATGGATGCGTTCGCGAGCCACTCCCGCAACGACATCGGTGATGCCCTGCGCGTCGGTGGGCACTGCTTTGCGGATTCGAAAGGACACAGTAGCTTCAGTTTAGGATGAAGAGATGGATCGCAGATCGTTTCTTGGATTGGGCATGGCATCGGCATTCGCGCAGCAGCAACAGCAGCCGCAGGCAAACATCGTAAAGCCGAAGACGCTGAAGCCTGGCGACAGCGTCGCGCTCATCACGCCGTCGACCTTCATCACCGATCCCGACCTGCTGGTCAAGATTTCGCAAACCATCGAGTACTTCGGGCTCAAGCCGGTTTTGGGCAAAAACGTTGGCAAAAAGTGGGGTTATGCGGGAGGCACGATCGCCGAACGCGTCGCCGATTTGCACTGGGCGTTCGGCGATCCGTCCATCAAGGGCGTCTTCTGTATGCGCGGCGGCTATGCGGCGGGGCAACTCCTGGCCGACATCGACTACGGCATCATTCGGCGCAATCCCAAGGTCTTCATCGGCTACAGCGACATCACGGCGCTGCATCTGGCGATCCATCGGAACACGGGGTTGGTGACGTTTCACGGCCCGGTGCCGACCTCCGCGTTCACGCCGTACACGCAGGATTTCTACAAGCGCGCGTTGTTCAGCGGCCAGCCGTTGGGCGCGTTGACGAATCCCAAAGAGGCCAACACGCTGCGTCCCCAGCATCGCTTGCGCACGGTTCGCGGAGGCAAGGCGCGCGGACGCCTCATCGGCGGCAACCTGTCGCTGATTCTCGCCACCATGGGCACGCCATTCGAGATCGACACGCGCGACAAGATCCTGTTCATCGAAGACGTCGACGAACAGCCCTACCAGATCGACCGCATGTTGACCAACCTCCGTCTTGCCGGAAAGCTGCAGGCCGCCGCTGGCATCGTGTGGGGCGAGTGCGAAGACTGCAAGCCCAAGGATTACAAGCCGTCCTTCGTCGAAGGCAATTTCGCGCTGGGCGAGGTGGTGGACAACATCTTTGGCGGTCTCAAGACGCCTGTGCTTTCCGGCCTGACGATCGGCCACACCAGCGACCAGTTGACGCTGCCCATTGGCGCCGTGGCGACGCTCGACGCCGATGCCGGCACGCTGACCGTCGAAGAATCCGCGACAGTTTCTTGATGCGCTTTTCCCAACGGCTGGACTGGCACGCGCCGGTCAACGACATCGCCCGCAGAGTGGCGGAGAAGCCTCCGCTCTACGACCTCACGGGGTCGAATCCGACACGCGCCGGACTGCGCTATCCGCCCGAAGTCCTGGAAGCCTTTGCCAATCCAAAGGCGCTGCGCTATAACGCCGACCCGCGCGGGCTTCGCGAGGTTCGCGAGTATGTCGGCGCGGACTTTCTTACGGCCAGTTCCAGCGAATCGTACTCATACCTGCTGAAGCTTCTGTGCGACCCCGGCGACGAGATTCTGGTGCCGCGCCCGTCGTATCCGCTGTTCGATTACCTGGCCCATCTGGATTCGGTTCGCACCGCGCAGTACCCGCTGTTTTACGACCATGGCTGGCACATCGACATGGGCGCGCTGCGTGCCGCGGTGACGGATCGCACACGCGCGATCGTGATCGTCAATCCCAACAATCCCACCGGTTCGTACCTGAAGCCGCGCGAGTTGGAAGAGCTGGAATCGTTGGGACTACCGCTAATTTCAGACGAGGTCTTTGCCTGCTATCCGCTCAGCGATGACAATGAGCCTCGCGTAGAATGTGTCGCGGCTGTTTCCGAAGTGCTAAGTTTTTCGCTGGGCGGCCTGTCGAAGGAAGCCGGCATGCCACAGATGAAATTGGGCTGGATCCGCGTGGGAGGCCACGGGCGCGACGCCGCCATCGAACGTCTGGAGCTGATCGCCGACACGTATTTGTCCGCCGGTACCCCGGTGCAGTTGGCCGCCAAGGCGCTGCTCGAAAGCGGCGTTCGCGAACAGATACAACAGCGGATTCGCGGCAATTGGAACCTGGTACCGGAGGCGTTGCGCGCCGAAGGAGGCTGGTCCGCCATCCTGCGCCTGCCGCCGGTGCGCACGGAAGACGAATGGATTTTGCATCTGCTCGAAGAGCAGGGCGTGTATGTGCAGCCGGGGTATTTCTTCGACATGGAAACCGGGCCTTTTGCAGTCGCGTCCCTGCTGACAGAGCCTGAAATATTTGCAAAAGGATTGCAACGATTGCGAACCTCGATTGCTATTCTATTGGGTTAACTAAAGAAGGAGTAGCGAAACATACACCATGAGTGATTCGGTATCCCGGCGAACCTTAATCAAGTCCGCCAGCCTTGCGGCCGCGCCCGCCGCTATGCAAAAAGCCCTTGCCGCGAATGACCGCCTGCAGATCGGCGTCATCGGCACGGGCGGCCGCGGTTACTACCTCACCACCCGCTTCTACGAAGGCTCGGCCGAGATGGGCAACATCGCCGCCGTGTGCGATGCCTTCGACGATCGTCTGGCGCGCGCCAAGGACCTGGTTCAGACCAAGGAGAACAAGACTCCCAAGGCCACCAAGGACTACAAGGAGATCCTCGCCGATCCGTCGATCGACGCCGTGATCATCGCCACGCCGGAACATCTGCACTATCAGATGTTCATGGACGCGATCAAAGCCGGCAAGCACATTTACGTCGAAAAGCCGCTGGCCCACACGATCGAAGAAGGCTGGGAAATGCTGAAGGCCCACGAAAAGTCGGGCAAGATCGTGCAGGTCGGTACCCAGAACCGCAGCAATTCGCTGTACATCAAGGCCAAGGAAATGGTCGCCGCCGGCATGATCGGCGAATGCCACTACGTCCGCGCCTTCTGGTACCGCAACTCGCTCGACGACAACCCGGCCTGGCGCTACGCGATCCCGCCGAACGCGACGCCGCAGAACACGGATTGGGACCGCTTCCTGGGCTCAGCCAAGAAGCGTCCGTTCAACAAGGAACGGTTCTATCAATGGCGGTTGTACTGGGACTATTCGGGCGGCATCTCGACCGATCTCCTCGTGCACCAGACCGACATCACCAACTTCGTCGTCGGCCAGGCCGTGCCCAATTCCTGCATGGCGTCCGGCGGCGTGTACCGCTGGACGAACGACGACCGCGAAGTGCCGGATACGTTCAGCGCGCTGTATGAATACCCGCGGAACTTCCACATCAACTACAGCTGCTACTTCGGCAACGACCATTACGGGTACGGCGAACAGTTCATGGGCAACGAAGGCACCATCGAGGTCAACAGCCGCCAGTATCTGAACTTCTATCCGGAGACGTTCCAGGGCAAGGCGCCGGACAAGATCAAGGCTCGCAAGGTGGAGCAGATCCATCTGCCGGGCAACGACAACAAGGCGGTTGAGGCGCACATCCGCAACTGGCTGGAGTCGGTGCAAGGCAAAGCGAAGCCGATCGCGCCGCCCAGCGTGGGTCAGGAAGCCGCGATCTGTGGCCATCTGGCGACGCTGTCCTACCGGAATCAGAAGAAGGTTCTGTGGGACAACACGGCGAAGAAGTATAAGTTCGTATAAACCGACATCGCAAATCATGCAAATGGCCTCCCGGTGTGGGAGGCCTTTTGCTTTGCTGCGACTGCTGCGGTTGCGGGGTTAAAAGTTCAGGCGAAGCGAGAGTTGGACCTGGCGTTGCGCGCCCAGTCCTACCGCCGATTCCACCGTCTGCAATACCTGCCCGAACGAGCCGCCCGTCGTGTTGGTGTACGCCTGGCCGGGCTGCAACTGGTTGGTTCCGGTACCCAGCACGTTGTTCAACCGTGCGACCGGGTTGGCGAAGTTGCCGCGGTTGAGGATGTTGTAAACCTCCACGCGGAACTCCGCTTTCACCCGTTCCGAAAGCGAGAAGCGCTTGTGGGCCGTCAGGTCGAACTGCGACAGTCCAGGACCGTGCAGTGCGCCGCGTCCGAGGTTGCCGAACGTCCCGGGAGCCGGGGTGCTGAAGGCAGCCGGGTTCAAGACGAAGCGGCGGTCGCCGGTTTGCAGGAAGGGGTTCACGCCCGCCACCACGTTGGGGACGCGGACGTCGCGGGAGTTGCCGCCGCCCGGTACGTTGATGATCGGCGTGGTGACCGGGGAGCCGTCCACGACGATGGGCGCCGCTACGATCGCGCCGTTGCGGTTATCGCGGTACACGATATCGGGGCGCGTGATCCGGACGTCGATGGGCAGGCCGGTGCGGGCATTCACGATGCCGCCCAACTGCCAGCCGCCGAGCACCGCATCGGTGGCGCGATTGATGTTGGAGCCGTAGCTGCGTCCGCGGCCAAACGGAAGTTCATACATCGCCGAGACGTTGGCGCTGTGGCGGACGTCGAAGGCGTTGTTGCCGCGATCCATGGCGAAGTTCTGGTAGTTGAAGGCGGTTTGCGCTTCGTTCGAACCACCGGAGTTGCCGATGCTGTGCCCCCAGGTCCACTGCGCGCCGACCGTGAGGCCACGGCTGAAGCGGCGGTTGAGGGTGGTTTGCAGCGAATCGTAATGATCGGTGCCGCCGCTGGTTTTGTAGTCGATTTCGCCGAACTGCGGGCCGAACTGGCGGACCACTGTGCCGACGCCGGTGGTCGGGTTCATATTGACGCCGGTGACCACGTTGGCGATGCTGCGCAGGAAGAGATTGCGGCCCTGGCTGCCAACGTAGGCAACCTGCAGAACCGCGCCGCCGAAGATCTGCTGCTGGAGCGATGCCGTGTAGGACAGGATCTTTTCCGGGATCAACATGCCCGGCGCATAGGCGCGGACGCCGATGCCCGTAGCGGTGGCGACGTTGAAGTTGCGGATCACAGGCAGCGGGTCCACAGGATAGCGGCCGGTGATCGTGGTGCTGATACGGTCGCTTTCGATGGGCTGGATGAGATCTTCGCCCTGGCCGGGTCCGTAATAGTAGCCCGCGCCGATGCGGAACACCGTTTTGTTGTTGAAGCGTTCGGGGGACCAGCTAATGCCCAAGCGGGGCCCGAAATTGAGCTTGGAGGTGCGATAGAAATCGCGGCTGCCGGGCGTGTCCAGCTTGCCGGTGACGATGTTGTACAGCACAACCAGGTTGCGGTCCTCGCGCATGGGCGTGTAGTACTCGTAACGCAGGCCGTAGCTGATCGTGAGGTTGGGGCGGAGCTTGTATTCGTCCTGGGCGTACAGGCTGAGCATCTCGGTTTTGCCGAGGCGGTTGCCGGTGGCGCCGTTGTTGAAGGGGCTGGGCGAGCTGACGTCGCCGTTGATGGCGACAGTCGGCGTGTTGGCAAGGAACGCGGCGAGATTGGAGAACGAGTAGGTCACGCCACCCAAACGGTCGGTGTAGAGGCGCACCTGGCGGAACTCGCCGCCGAACTTCAGGTTGTGGTTGCCCTTCACCCAGTTCAGCGTGTCGACGTACGACAGAGAATAGTTCGTGTACGGCTGTCCGCGGCCGTTGGTGGCGCTGCTGGCGCGTACCTGGCCCGACGGGATCGAGACGCCCGCGCTTGCGCCCTGGCCGCCGATACCAACCAGCACTGTGGCGCCGGTGATGTTCAACGTCACGCCGGTAAGATCCAGGCCGGGGACGTTGGGAGCCACGCCGTTGGTGCGGGTTTTGGGGCCGTTGTAGCCGAATTTGGCCTCGTTGATGATGGTCGGGGTAAAGACGCGCTGCCAGCTGAGGACGGCGTTCTGCGCCACGGCCTTTTGCTGGAACGCGCTGCCTGACACGTCAAACGGCGCCGTGGAGGTGCCGTCGTCGCGGAACCAGCGCAGATACAGGGCGTCGTTGTTGGACGGGCGCCAGTCCAGACGGAAACTGCCGGAGTTTTCGTTGACGACGGACTTGCCATCCAACTGGGCGATGTCGAAATCGGGGTTTGCGGTCGCGCCGCGGTTGCCCACAGGGAAGGCGCCGAACAGCGGCTTCACGGACGCGTCCACGCAGCGGGGCGTCGTCTGGCCAGCGGCGCCGCAAACGGGAAGATTGCGAACGGCAAGGCTGGGCACCTGGCCCACCAGCGGGAAGCCGGCGCGCTGGCGGAGGCCTTCGTAGTGGCCAAAGAAGAAGAGCTTTTCTTTGATAATCCGTCCGCCGATCGAGCCGCCGAACTGGTTCAGACGAAGCGGCGATTTGTTGGCGCCGTCAAAGAAGTTGCGGGCATCGAGCGCGTCGTTGCGGAGGTATTCGAAGACGCTGCCGTGAAAGTCGTTGCCGCCGGACTTGGTGACGATCGAGATCTGTCCGCCGGTGCCGGTGCCGTATTCGGCCGGATAATTGCTGGATTCGACGCGGAACTCCTGCACCGTCTCAAGGCTGGCCTGGAGGCGGAAGGCGGAGGAGGTCTGGCCGTTCAGGTTGCCAGGCGAAGCGTCGACGATGGAGGAGGCCTCGACACCGTCAAAACGCACGGCATTCTGCTGATTGGCGCGGCCGGAAAAGCGGATGTTGTCGTAAGTGCCTCCGCCGGCCGTTTGCGCGCCCGGCGCGAGCAGATAAAGCTGAGAGATCTGGCGGCCATTGATCGGCATCTGCGAGACTTCGCGCGCGTTGACGTTGGCGCCGATCGAAGCCGAACTGGTATCGATCACCACTAGGTCGCCCGAGGAAACCGTGACTTCGGTGGCCGCCGAGGACGGCTGCATGATGATGTTGACGGTGCGTTCCTGCCCGACGGCAAGGTTCACTTCTTTGTTCACGGCGTCGGCCATGCCGGCAAAGCTCGCGGTGATCGTATAGGTGGCCGGATCCAGGTTGGGAACGAAATAGACGCCACTTTCGGAGCTGGTCGCCTGCCGTTCGGAACCGGTCTTTTCATTCTTGATTTTGATGGCTGCGCCGGGGATGACGGCACCGCTGGAGTCGACGACGGTCCCTGTAAATCGACCCTTTTCCTGAGCAACAAGTAAAGACAGACCCGCCATGACAAGCGCGGTCAAGAAACTTCGCATGCTGGCAGGTTAGCGGTGCGATGTGACAAACCGATTGCAGTATTGTTTCAGGGAAATTTGCCGTCAAACTTATTGTGTTACGAACAGCTAACAGCGTGTAACGGAAGGTGTTCGAAACGATGAAAAGCACGCTTCTCTGTGGAAAAGCGTGCTTTTTTGTTACAGAACCGTTGCTGTTTTTCTAGGCGAGGGTGTTGAGCGAACCGACCCGTTTGGCTTCGTACGCCTCGATCGCGGGAGCCTGCTGCAGGATATACCCCAGCTCGTCCACGCCTTCGAGCAGGCAGTGCTTCATGAACGGATCCACCGGGAACGTCACCGTACGGCCATCGGCGATCGTCAGCGTCTGGTTCGCCAGGTCGATCTTCACTTCGCTATTCGGATTCGCGAACAGCCAGTCCTGAATCTCCTTCGGCACCACGATCGGCAGCAGACCGTTCTTCAGGCTATTGCCCTTAAAAATGTCCGCAAACGACGTGCTGATCACTGCGCGGAACCCGTACTGCGTCAGCGCCCACGGCGCGTGTTCGCGAGACGATCCGCAACCGAAGTTGTCGCCGGCCAATAAAACAGCCTTCGACTTCGACGCTTCCTGATTCAGAATGAAGTCCGCTTTCGGCGAACCGTCGGCTTCGTACCGCCAGTCATAAAACAACTGATCGCCCAGGCCGGCCTTCGAAATCGTCTTCAGGAACCGCGCCGGGATGATCTGGTCCGTATCGATGTTGTCGATGCCCATCGACACGAACTTGCCTTCCAATGTGGTGAACTTAGCCATTACGAAAGGCTCCTTACGTCGGTCACTTTACCCATCACCGCGGATGCCGCGGCGGTCAGCGGGCTTGCGAGGAACGTGCGTCCACCCTTGCCCTGACGCCCTTCAAAATTACGATTCGAGGTCGAGACGCTGTACTCGCCGGGGCTCAGTTGATCGCCGTTCATGGCGATGCACATCGAACAGCCCGCTTCGCGCCAGTCGGCTCCCGCTTCCTTGAACACCTTGTCCAGGCCTTCCGCTTCCGCCTGCCGCTTGATGATCTGCGATCCGGGGACCACCATCATGCGAACGCCGGGAGCTACTTTGCGGCCCTTCAATACCGAAGCCGCGGCGCGCAGGTCCGACATGCGGCTGTTCGTACAGCTACCGACGAACACCACGTTCACCGGCTGGCCCGTCAAAGGCTTGCCGGCTTCGAGATTCATGTACTGCAACGCCTTCGTCAGCGAATCGCGTTCGAGCGGATCGCTGTAGGATGCCGGGTCCGGAATATGGCCGCTAATCGGCATGCCCATGCCGGGGTTGGTGCCGAACGTGATCATCGGTTCCAGAGCATCGGCGTCGATGGTGACGGTCTTGTCATAGACCGCGCCGGGGTCCGTGGGAAGCTGCTTCCAACGTTCGACGGCGGCGTCCCAATCGGCTCCCTTGGGCGCGTACGTACGGCCTTTCAGGAATTCGAACGTCGTTTCGTCCGGCGCGATCAGACCCGCGCGGGCGCCCGCTTCGATGGCCATGTTGCAGACCGTCATGCGTTCTTCCATGCTCAGCGAACGGATCGCCGAACCGGTGAACTCGAACACGCAGCCCGTGCCGCCGCCGATGCCGATCTTGGCGATCAGCGCCAGGATGATTTCTTTCGCCGATACGCCCGGCTTCAGCTTGCCGTCGACGCGAACTTCGTACGTCTGCGACTTCTGCTGCAACAGGCACTGCGTCGCCAGGACGTGTTCCACCTGCGAGGTTCCGATGCCGAACGCCAGCGCTCCAAAAGCCCCGTGCGTGGCCGTGTGCGAGTCGCCGCAGACCACGGTCATGCCGGGCTGCGTCAGGCCATGCTCCGGCCCGATCACGTGCACGATGCCTTGCTTTTCGTGCTTGTAGCCGAAGTGCGGAATCCCGAACTCCGTGCAATTCTTTTCAAACTGATTGATCTGCGTTTCCGCGACCTTGTCGACGATCGGCAGCGAGAACGAATGCGTCGGGCTCGAATGGTCCACCGTGCCGAACGTCAGGTCCGGGCGGCGAACTTTCAATCCACGCTCGCGCAGTCCGCTGAACGCCTGCGGCGACGTGACCTCATGCACCAGATGCAGGTCGATAAAGATCAACGCCGGCGCGCCGGGATTTTCGGCGACCAGGTGCTGATCCCAGATCTTCTCAATAATCGTACGTGGCTTGTTCGACATCAGATGGCCTCACAGACGGCGTTGCCGACTTCTTCCGTTGTAGCAGGCGTACCTTTGGGACGTAGGTCGGCCGTTACCTTGCCGCTATCCAACACCTTTTCGACCGCCGAGTACACCGCCTGCGCTTCCGCCTTGAGGTTGAAGCTGTATTCGAGCATCGCGGCGATGGAACCGATGGCGGCCATGGGGTTCGCCTTGTTCTGTCCGGCGATGTCCGGCGCCGAACCGTGCACCGGTTCGTACAGACCTTTGTCATCGCCCAGCGAGGCCGACGGCAGCATGCCGATGGAACCGGCCAGCACCGCGCCTTCATCGCTGAGGATGTCCCCGAACATGTTCTCCAGCAGCACGATGTCGAACCGCTTGGGAGCCAGGATCAACTGCATCGCGCAGTTGTCCACCAGGATATGTTCCAGCTCGCAATCCGGGAACTCCGGCGCCACTTCGTTCACGACTTTGCGCCACAACT